>JAOPZD010000298.1 GCA_025964295.1 Conexibacter sp. | reverse complement strand
GCGCGGCCGAAAGGCCGCGTGGGAGCTCGATCAGCGCGAGCGGGTTGCCGCGCGCCTGGGCCCGGCCGGCCGCGCGCTCGAGCTCGGCGGCGACCTCCTCGTCGGGGCCGGCCGTCGCCTCGGCGAGATGCCAGGCACGCCCATCGGGGTCGGTCTCGGCGTCGGTCGCCTCGGCCAGCGCGCGATGCACCTGGCGCCGCTGCTGCGCCGATGCCGCTCGATAGACCGCGGAGCGCACGAGCGGATGGCGGAACCGCACCCGGCCGTCGATCTCGATCAGCCCGTCCGAATCGGCCGGAGCGCGTGCCGTCGCGGTGGTCCCGAGCCGCCCGGCCGCCCGCCACAACAGCGCCGGATCGCCGAGCGGCTCCGCGGCCGCGACGAGCAGCAGCCGCTGGGTGCTCTGCGGCAGGGCCTCCAGCCGTTGCAGGAAGCTCTGCTCGATCGTGCCGGCCAGCGAAAGCGCTCCCGGCAACCCGAACCCGCCCGCCATCTGCGCGGCCGAAAGGCCGCGTGGGAGCTCGATCAGCGCGAGCGGGTTGCCGCGCGCCTCGGCCACGAGCTGGTCGGCGACGCGGTCGTCCAGGCGACCGGCGATCACCGACGCCAAGAGCTTCCTTGCCTCGCCGTCGTCGAGGCCCTCGACGAGCAGCTCGGGCACGTCGGCGAACGCATCGGGCGTCTCGCGGGCGGCGAGCAGCAGGACGACCGGCTCCGCCCGCAGCCGGCGCGCGACGAAGCCCAGCACCTGCGCCGAGGCGCGGTCCAACCAGTGCGCGTCGTCGATGACGCACAGCAGCGGGCGGTCCTGCGCGGCCTCCGAGAAGAGGCTCAAGGTCGCCAGGGCGACGAGAAAGCGGTCGGGCGCCGCGCCGGCACGGACCCCGAACGTGATCTCGAGCGCCTCGCGCTGCGCCGCGGGAAGGCGATCGAGGACGTCGTCGATCGGCGCGCCCAGCTGATGCAGGGCCGCGAACGGGAGCTCCATCTCGGATTCGACGCCCGCCGCCTGCAGCAGCGCGAAGTCCGGCGTCGATCGGATCGCGTGCTCGAGCAGCGCCGTCTTGCCGATGCCCGCCTGCCCCCGCAGGATCAGCGCGCCGCTGCGGCCGGCCCGCGCGTTGTCGAGCACCTCGGCCAGCAGCGCGCGCTCGTCTCGGCGACCGCGCAGCGTCGGGATCTCGGCAGCGGGGTCAGAGCCGGCCATGGGGAGAACTGTGCGCCGATGGACGGCTGAACACAACCCGGCGACGACGCGCCGCAGCGCATAAGCGCACGGCATGCGCTCGACGACGACCGGTATGGCGACCGGCGCGTGCCGGCCCATGGCTGCTCCTTGAAGGGGTTTCCGTAGGAGATCCCGAGCTCACCGCGGCGATACGCGAAGGGTCTTGGAGGCGGTCCGGACCGCGGACGCGGGCGTCATACGCCGCCGCGATGGGAGGACGGCGGACCCCGTCTAGGACGCGACGCCTCCGCACGCAGGCTGCGACCAATCCAGAACCCTTCCAGGAGGACCCATCATGTTCGTCGCCCCCGGCACCGCGCCGGACTTCGGCCAGAAGCTCACCCGCGACGTCGCCCAGCGGGTGGCCGGCAACTGGTCGAGGCTGCTCGTCAACGGCCTCACGCTGATCGTCGCCGGCGTCCTGATCTTCAGCATCAACTGGTCGATCCGCAGCCTCGCCACCTTCATCGGCGTGTTGTTCATCGTCCAGGGCGTCACCTACGCGCTGACCTCGGGCATCGATGCTCGGGTGGGGCAGGTGAACGTCGTCACCGGGCTGCTGTCGATCGTCACGGGCATCGTCGTCATCGCCTGGCCCGGTCCGGGGATCGTCGCGCTCGCGATCTTCCTCGGCGCGTGGCTGATCGTAATCGGCATGCTCACGATCTCGGGGGCCTTCGCCGCCCGCCGGCTCCTGCCCGACTGGTGGCTGCTGCTGATCACCGGCCTGCTCGAGATCCCGCTGGGCGTGCTCGCCCTCGCCGACCCGGGGGCGACGCTGGCCGCCCTCATCACGGTGGGCGGGATCTGGGCGGTCGCCGTCGGCGCGATGCGCATCGTGCTGGCCTTCGAGCTCAAGCGGCTCCCGGACGAGGTCGACCAGGCCTGGACCGCGCCGGACCGCAACGGAACGGTGCCGGCCGCCAGGCCCGGCGCGGGGAGGCCCGCCGCGGCGGGGTCGTGACCCGCGCCCACTTCCTCTGACGTGGCGCGATCGACGACCCAGCGGCCCGCGCGGCCGCTGGGTCGTCGCCGTGTCGGGGCTCGTGCCGATGCCGCGGTCGGCTACCAGATCGCGGCCGGCGGTCAGCCCAAGACTGTCAACGCTGGTGATGCGAGACCCGCGCCCCGGACGTAGCGTCGCCACCATGATGATCGGATCGACAGGAGAGGCGGAGGCATGAGCTTCCTCATCCGTGCTCGTGCGCCGCTGTGCCCGGCTCAGCTGCGGGCCCGCGCGCTCGACACATGGCGCGACGCGGAGCTGTTCGTGCAGCTGCGGTGGTGGACCTTCCTCGAGGCGGACGGCGCGTCGCGGCCCGGCGCGTTCGCCGCCTACGTGGCCGCGCTCGACGCCGAGGCCACGGCCGCCGGCGAGCTCGCGCACGCGCACTCAGATCTCGCTGAAGCGGCCTGATCCATGGAGCTCCGGCATCTGCGGTACTTCGTGGCGATCGCCGAGGAGCGCAGCTTCACGCGCGCGGCGGAGCGCCTTTGGGTGGCTCAGCCCGGCCTGTCGACGCAGATCCGGCGCCTGGAGTCCGAGCTGGGCGTCCAGCTCTTCGACCGGCACACCCGCGGCGTGGACCTCACCGACGCCGGCGAGCTCTTCCTGGAGCGCGCCCGCACGGCGCTGGCGGCGGCCGAGACCGCCCGCTGCACCGGGCGCGACCTCGAGGAGGGGCTGGTCGGCAGCGTCCGCCTCGGGATCGTCACCTGCGCCGGCTGGCCCGGGACCTCGGAGCTCCTCGGTCATTTCGGCCGCGAGCGCCCCGCCGTCGAGCTGACGGTCGTGGAGGCCTACGGCGGCACGCTGCTGCGCGACCTGCGCGACGGGCGCCTGGACGCGATGATCGCGCCGTTGGAGTTCGGCTCGGCGGAGCTGCCCCGGTTGCGTCTCGGCCGCGAGCCCTGGCTCGTCCTGGCCGGGCAGGGCCACCGGTTGGCCGGCGCCGGACCGATCGCGGCGCCGGAGCTCGAGGGCCGGCGGTTCGTCGTCACCGGGCACCGCGACGGCGCCGGCTATGACCGGCTCGTCGCCGACACCCTCGGCGCGCTCGGCGTCACCGCGG
>JAOPZD010000290.1 GCA_025964295.1 Conexibacter sp. | reverse complement strand
GGTCAGCAGCGGCTCGGGCGAGGCGCCCGCGACCTGGAAGTCGAGGAAGTCCAGGAAGTACATGTAAGGCGACGGGTTGACCACCCGCAGCCCGCGGTAGACCGAGAACGGGTCGATGCCGCCGAGGTCCGCGCTCCAGCGCTGCGACGGGACGACCTGGAAGGCGTCGCCCGCGTGGACGTACTCGACGATCCGCTCGACCATGCCCTCGAACTGCTCGCGCGGCATGTTGGAGTGGAACTCCGGCTCGGGCCGCGGGGCGGTGTCGCCCTCGCGCACCTTCGGCACCGGCCCGTCGAGCTGGCGGCGGATCGCGGTGATCGTCTCCACCGCGCCCGCGTAGGAGGCCTCGACGTCGTCGGCGGCGACGTTGACCATGATCGTCACCGTGTGCTTGAGGTGGTCGAAGACCACCAGCACGTCGGAGAGCATCAGCGCCATGTCGGGCAGGCCGAGCACGTCGGGGTTGGGCTCCCCCAGCGTCGTCTCGACCGTCCGGACGAGGTCGTAGCCGAAGAACCCGACCGCGCCGCCGGTGAACGGCGGGGCGTCCTTGAACGTCGCCTGGCGCAGCGCGGCGGCCTGCTCGGCCAAGGCGTAGGGGTCGCCGTCCTCGCCCAGCGACCAGCGCACCAGCCCGCGCGGGCGCACGCCGATGAACGAGTAGCGCCCGACGCGCTGGCCCTGCTCGGCGGACTCCAGCAGGAACGCGGGATGCTCCGGCTTGGCGCCGCGCAGCTTCAGGAACGCGGAGACCGGCGTCTCGCAGTCGTCGATGAACGTGTGGCGCAGCGGGATCAGGTCGTGGTCGGCCGCCAGCGCGCGGATCTCGTCCAGCGACGGCTCGAGGTCGAGCGACTCCAGTGACTCAGCGAGCGCGCTCACGCAGCACCTCCGTGGCGTCGGCCAGGGTGCGGTCGCGCGAGCGCAGCAGCACGAGCAGGTGGTAGAGGACGTCGGCCGCCTCGCTGTCGACGCGCTCGTCGGTCTCCTCGCGCGCGGCGCGGGCGACCTCCTCGGCCTCCTCCTCGACCTTCTCGCCGATGTGCGCGGGGTCGTCGAGCAGCGCGACGGTGTAGGAGCCCTCCGGCCGCTGGGCCTGGCGCGCGACGAGCGTGCGCTCCAGCGCGGGCAGCACCTCGTGCGGCGCGGTCTCCATGTCGCCGGTGAAGAAGCAGGTGCGCTCGCCGGTGTGGCACGCCGGGCCGGCGGGCTCGACGAGCGCGAGCAGCGCGTCGCCGTCGCAGTCGACCCGCAGGGCCTTGACCGCCTGCGTGTTGCCCGACGTCGCGCCCTTGTGCCACAGCTCGCCCCGTGAGCGCGACCAGAGGTGGAGCTCACCGGTCTCGCGCGTGCGCGCGACGGCCTCGGCGTTGGCGTAGGCCAGCGTCAGGACCTCGCCGGATCGCCAGTCCTGGATGACGACGGGCACGAGGCCCTGGGCGTCGAAGTTGATCTCCACCAGCGGGAGTCTACGAAGGGCTGGGCGATGCGACGCGCGCGAGCAGCGGCTCGATCTCGCCGGCCGGGACCGGCCGCCCGAGCAGGTAGCCCTGCGCGAGCGGGCAGCCGCGCTGGACGAGGAACGCGCGCTGCTCCTCGTTCTCGACGCCCTCGGCCACCGCCTCCATCCCCAGCGCGCGCGCCAGCTCGATGATCGCGGTGACGATCGCCGTCGCCTGCGGGTCGCCGGGCACGGCCTGCAGGAACGTCTTGTCGATCTTGAGGACCTGCACCGGCATCGTGCGCAGGCGCGACAGCGACGAGTAGCCGGCGCCGAAGTCGTCGACGGCGACCTCGATGCCCGCCGCGACCAGCTCGGTGAGCACGGGGTCGGTGCGCAGCGGGTCGGCCATCGCGGCCGACTCGGTGATCTCGACGGTGAAGCGGCTGGCCACGTCGTCGGGCGTGACCAGGCCGAGCAGCCGCTGGCCGAAGTCCGGCCGGCGCAGCTGGCGCGGCGAGACGTTGACGGTCACCCGCGGCGGCCGGTAGCCCGCGCGCTCCCACGCGAGCACCTGGTCGCGGACGGCGCGGACGACCCAGTCGCCGATGCGGTCGACGAAGCCCGTCTCCTCGGCGAAGCCGATGAACTCGTCGGGCATGACGAGGCCGCGGAACGGGTCCTGCCAGCGCACGAGCGCCTCGAGCTTGCGCAGCGCGCCGTCGCGCGGGTCGACGATCGGCTGCCAGTGCAGCAGGAGCTCGTCGCGGTCCAGCGCCTTGCGCAGGCGGCTGGTCATCGACAGGCGCTCCAGCGGCTCGTGCGGGTCGCCGTTGTACACCGTGACGCCGTTGCGCCCCGCGGACTTCGCGGCGTACATCGCGGCGTCGGCGTGGCCGAGCAGCTCCCCGGCGTCGGCGGCGTCGCGCGGGTAGAGCGAGATCCCGATCGATGCGCCGATGTGGAACTCCGCGCCGGAGATCGAGAACGGCTCGGCCAAGGCCTTCAACAGGTCCTCGGCGACGCGGCGGGCGTGCGGCTCGGCCTCGTGGCGGTCGAGGTCGCCGAGCAGCAGCAGGAACTCGTCGCCGCCCTGGCGGGCCAGCAGGTCCATGCCGCGGCGCCGCTCGCCCAGGCGCATGGTCACGTGGCAGAGCAGCTCGTCGCCGGCGGGATGGCCGAGCGAGTCGTTGACGAGCTTGAAGCCGTCGAGGTCGAGGTAGAGCAGGCCGACCGCGTCGCCCTGGCGGCGCGCGCGGGCCAGCGCGAGGTCGAGGTGCTCCTGAAGCAGCGCGCGGTTGGGCAGGCCGGTGAGCGAGTCGTGGTAGGCGAGGTAGGCGATCTGCTCCTCGGCCGCGCGCCGCTCGGTGAGGTCGACGCCGCTGGACATCATCGCGGTGACGTTGCCCTCGGCGTCGCGGACGACCGTGTCGCGCCAGGCGATCGTGCGCTCCTCGCCGTCGCTGGTCAGCACGACGCTCTCGTGGACGGCGTCGTCCTGGTCGGCGCCGAGCTCGGCCGCGTAGGCGGCGCGGCCCGCCGCGCGCAGGTGCTCGGGGACGACGGCGTCATACCAGTCGCGGCCGACCAGCTCGCCCTCGGCGTAGCCGAGCAGCTCGGCGCCGGCGCGGTTGAGCAGCGTGATCCGGGCGGCGGCGTCGAGGATCACGATGATCGCGCCGGCGATGTCGAGGTAGCGCTGCGCGCGATGGCGCTCGTCGGCCAGCTCGCTCTCGCTGGCGCGCGTGGGCGTGACGTCGACCAGGACGCCCTGGCTGAACGCGGGGCGGCCGTCGGCGTCGCGGATCACCGCCTCCTTGTCGCGCACCCACAGCTCGGCGCCGTCGCGGCGCAGCATCCGGAACTCGATGTCGACGCGCTCGCCCGCCGCGAACGAGCGGCGCTCGGCCTCGCGGACGCGCTCGACGTCGTCGGGGTGGATGCAGCGGTACCAGAGGTCCTGGTCCTCGAGGAACGCCTCCGGCGGCCAGCCGAGCAGCGCCTCGATCTGCGGGCTGACGTAGGTCAGCGTCGACTGCTCGTCCCAGTCGGCGACGTAGGCGACGGCGGGCACGTACTCGACGAGCTCGCGGTAGCGGGCCTCGGCGAGCGCGAGGCGGTCGAGCGCGTCGAGGCGCTCGGTGACGTCGTCGACGACCGCGATCCAGTCGGTCAGCGCGCCGTCGGCCGCGCGGACCGGCGTGATCCGCATCTCGGCCCGGAACGCGCTGCCGTCGCGGCGGCGCAGCGTGATCGTCGCCTCGTGGGCGACGCCGTCGCGCAGCGCCTGGGCCAGCGCGCGGCGGGTCTCGGGCCCGGTCGTCTCGCCGACCAGCAGCGACGGGTCCTGGCCCAGCAGCTCGTCGCGCGTGCGGCCGAAGAGCCGCTCGAAGGCGGTGTTGACGAAGGTGATGGGCCGCGCGGCGGCGACGGCGTCGCAGACCAGGACGCCGGAGGTCGCGACGTCGAGCGCCCGAGCGAGCGCGGGCGCGTGGTCGGCGTCAGCGGGGCGGGATGGCGGGCTCGGGGGATCGGCCATGGGCTGCGCGCGGGTGCGTGTCGGGGCCGGCGGGGAGCGTGGCCAGCGACGGGTGCGCCTGTCTGAGATACCAGCCGAACGCCCGATCCACCAGGAACTGGACGCCCATCGCCGCCAACAAGAGTGACAGGACGCGCGGCGGCAGGGCCGGGATCAGCCGCTGCAGCCGGGCCGCGCGCCCGAACGCCGGTCGGTGCTGCTCGTGGAACGCGCCGTACCGGCGTAAGGCGTCCTCGCGCGTCCGGGCCCCGTCGAGGACCGCGCGCAGCTCGCGCCCGCAGGCGATCCCGAAGTAGAACGCGGTCCGGATCCCCTCGCCCGACAGCGGGAAGCAGTGCCCGGCGCTGTCGCCGACGCAGAACGCGGTCCCGACCGTCGCCTCGCGCAGCGCGTGCGGGAACCAGTTGCCCTGGTAGCGGACGGTCTCGACGTCCAGCCGCGCGGCCATCGCGCGGGTGGGCTCCTTGACGTGGTCGCGCGGGTCGTAGGACAGCGTGCCGACGCGGCGCTCGCCGGCGGCCGGGACGCTCCAGCCGTAGCCGCAGCGGATCAGCGAGCGGTCCAGCCAGAGGTCGAGGTCGGTGCCGCCGGCGTCGTGGGGATGGACCTCGAGGCCGCGGCTCAGCGCGGCCTCCGGCGGCTGGACGTGCGGGTCGCCCAGGACGCGCCGCCAGCCGGCGGCGTCGACGAGCAGCGGCGCGGTGACGTCGCCGCGGTCGGTGTGGACCGTGTCCCCCGTGCGGCCGTGGACGACCGCCGTCTCGAAGCGCGCGTCGCCGCACTGCGCCCACAGGAGGCGGCACAGCTCGCGGTAGTCGAACGCCGTCCAGGTCCACGGGAGCCGGTAGCGGGCGCGGCCGTGGGGCGTGGAGAACGACATGCCCGGCAGCTCCTGGCGCGCGGCGCCCTCGACGCGCATCGCGGCCATCCACGGCGTCGGCACCGCGCAGGCGGAGGTCTGGCGCTCGCCGATCTCGTAGCGGTCGAGGACCAGGACGTCGGCGTCGGCACCCGCGAGCTCTCGGGCGACCGCCAACCCAGCGAAGCTCGCGCCGCAGATGATCACGTCGGCGCGGCGGCCGTCCAGCGACGTGCGCTCCTCCCCGCGCGCCGTGGCCCGCCGCGTCACGCGACCACCAGGTCGCGGCGCTCGATGCGGCCGAGGTGCACGCGGCGGTAGATCGTCGTCGCCAGCGCGATCCCGGGCCGGGCGCGCGGCGTGCAGGCGCCGAGCACCGCGCGCGCCGACTCGCGGAACAGCTCGCGGGCGCGGCGCACCTCCTCGGCGGGCACGCGCGTCGGCCGGCCCTCGGCCAGCGCCTCCTCGTCCAGCGACGGCAGGTAGACGCGGTCCATCGCGTAGTCCTCGCGCACGTCGCGCAGGAAGTTCGTCAGCTGGAAGGCGATCCCGAGCCGCGCGACGTCCTCGCGCTGGGCGTCGGGCACGCCGATCAGCGGGGCCATCACGCGGCCGACCGCGCCGGCGCTGCCGTTCATGTACGTGTCGAGCTCCGCGCGGGTGCGCAGCCGCACGCGGCCGGCGCAGTCGACGCGCATCGAGTCCATGTAGACGGCCAGCTCGTCGAGCGGCAGGTCGTGGCGTCGGCCGGCGTCGACCAGGGCGGCGATGACCGGGTGGTCGCTGTCGCCGCGGGCCACGCCCTCGGCCAGCGTCGCCTGCCAGGCGTCCAGCGCGGCGCGCCGGCCCTCGGGCGTGGGCGCGCGCT
>JAOPZD010000289.1 GCA_025964295.1 Conexibacter sp. | reverse complement strand
CGGCGCGCGCTGCCCGCCGCCGCCACCCTCGTCGAGGGCGACGTCCTGGAGGGCACGGGCCTGGCCGAGGCGGCCGGCGGCGCCGACGTCGCCTACTACCTCGTCCACTCGATGGGCGGCGGCGACGGCGACGAGGACTTCGCCGCCCGCGACCGCCGCGCCGCCCGCACGTTCGGGGAGGCGATGGCGCGGGCCGGCGTCGCCCGGACGATCTACCTCGGCGGCCTGGAGGGCGGCGACGAGGACTCCGAGCACCTGCGCAGCCGCCAGGAGGTCGCGACCGTCCTCGCCGAGGTCGTGCCCGAGCTCGTGCACGTCCGCGCCGCGATGATCGTCGGCGACCACAGCGCCTCGTTCCTGATGCTGCGCGGCCTGGTCGAGCGCCTGCCGGTGATGATCACGCCCAAGTGGCTGGAGACCCGCAGCCAGCCCGTGGCGATCGCCGACGTGGTCGCCACGCTCGCCGCGCTGGCCGTCCGCGACGACGCGCCGGCCGAGGTCCAGCTCGGCGGCGCCGACGTCCTGACCTACCGCGAGATGCTGCGCCGCGTCGCCGCGGTGATGGACCGCCGCCAGCCGCTGCTGCTGCCCGTCCCGCTGTTCACGCCCAGGTTGTCGTCCTACTGGGTGGCCCTCGTCACGCCCGTCGACCTCGCCCTCGTCCAGCCGCTCGTCGAGGGCCTCAACTCCGAGACCGTGGTCCGCGAGCCGCCCCCGGCGGGCCTCAACGACGACCCGCTGGGGTTCGACGAGGCGGTGCGGGCGGCGCTCGCGGGGTAGGTTCTCAGGACGATGGTGCTGCCCCTCGCCGTCCTCGCCGCCGTGGCGCTCGTCGCGTCGGCCGCCTTCGCGCTCGTGCGCCGCCTCGGCGGGGCGCGCAGCATCGCGGGCGTCATCGTGCGGGACCCGACCGACGACACGCGGATCGACGCCGACGGCGCGGTCCGCTCGATCCAGGGCGCCGACATCGTCCTCTCCGAGGAGCTCTTCGGCGAGCTGTGGTCGGTCGAGACGCTGGAGCGCCTGGCGCGCACCTACTGGTCGTTCCTCACGCACGTGACGCTCGGCCTGATCCGCGTGTACTACACCGACCGCGAGCGCTACGTCTGCCTGCTGTTCAAGCCGCTGAAGCTGCTGACCTTCCAGGCGCCGGAGTACGAGACCGACGCCGACCGCGGCATCGTCCGCTGGCGGATCGAGAAGGGCCTGCTGGTCGCCAAGCCCGGTCGCGGCGGCGACGGCTACCTGGAGATCGACGTCCGCCGCCTGGCCTGCGACGAGCCCGGCCACGAGCGCATCAACGTCGAGGTCGAGGTCGCCAACTTCTACCCGGCGATCGCCTCGCGGCTCGGCCGGTTCTTGTACACCAACACGCAGTCGCGGATCCACGTCATCGTCACGCACGGCTTCCTGCGCCGCCTGGCGCGCCGCGACCTCGACGAGTCGGTGACCGGCAGGTACCGCGTGCCCGAGGCGCAGGACACGCCCGCGCCGTCGCGCGAGCGCGCGCCGATGGACCAGTCCTAGCGGCTCAGCCGTAGCGGCCGCTGACCAGCGCGCGCAGCTTGGTGCGGTCGTGCCGCGCGTGGATGCGCCGCACCGTGCCCGAGCGCGACCGCATGACCAGCGACTCGGTCGTCGCGCTGCGGGCGCCCTGGTAGCGCACGCCCTGCAGGACGTCGCCGTCGGTCACGCCGGTCGCGGCGAAGAAGCAGTCGTCGCCCTTGACGAGGTCGTCCTGGGTCAGCTGGCGGCTCAGGTCATAGCCCTCGGCGACCGCCGCGGCGCGCTCCTCGTCGTCGCGCGGCCACAGCTTGCCGACCAGCCCGCCGCCGAGCGACTTGATCGCCGCGGCGGAGATGACGCCCTCCGGCGTCCCGCCGATGCCCCACAGCAGGTCGACCGGCGAGCGGTCGGACACCGCGAGCATCGCGGCGCTGACGTCGCCGTGCTGGATCAGCCGGACGCGGGCGCCGAGGTCGCGCACCTGCTGGAGCACCTCGGTGTGGCGGTCGCGCTCGAGCGACACGATCATGATGTCGCCGATCTCGACCCCGCGGCGCTCGGCGACCAGCTCGATGGTCTTGGTCAGCGGCCGGTCGAGGTCGAGCAGGTCGGCGATGTCCTCCGCGCCGGCCAGCTTCTCCATGTAGACGATCGGGCCGGGGTTGAACATCGTCCCGCGCTCGGACAGCGCGATCACCGCGAGCGCGCTCGGCATGCCCTTGGCGGCCAGCGTCGTGCCCTCGAGCGGGTCGACCGCGATGTCGACCTCGGGGGGCGAGCCGTCGCCGATGTGCTCGCCGTTGTAGAGCATCGGCGCCTCGTCCTTCTCGCCCTCGCCGATGACGACGATGCCGTCCATGCTCACCGTCCCGAGCACGAGGCGCATCGCGTCGACCGCGGCCTGGTCGGCGCCGATCTTGTCGCCGAGGCCGACCATGCGGGCGGCGGCGAGCGCGGCGGCCTCGGTCGTGCGGACGAGCTCGAGGGCGAGGTTGCGGTCGGGTCCGGTGCTCTGGGCCATGGCCCGGAGCCTATGGATTCAGCACACGGACTGCGCGATCGCCAGGAGCACGGCGAGGTTCCACGGACCCTGCGCGGTGAGCCGCAGGTGCAGCCCGTCGCGCTGCCAGCTGAGCTCGTGGACCGGCTTCAGCGACGGCTGCGCCTCGGCCAGCGGGGCCTCGCGGTGCACGACGCCGTCGGCGACGGGCTCGGGCTCGGTCGCCTCCGGCAGCTCGCGCGCCGGCGGCGGCTGGGCGCCCGCGTAGAGCGCGACGCGGCCGGGGTC
>JAOPZD010000028.1 GCA_025964295.1 Conexibacter sp. | reverse complement strand
TCGGCGGGGCGCGACGGCGTTGCGCACTTCACGGCGCTTGACGACGTGCCGGCGACGGCCTACGACGCCGCCATCATCGCCCTGCCCCACGACGTGGCCGTCGACGTGGCGCACACCATCCTGGGGGCAGGCCACCCGGTGCTCCTCGAAAAGCCGCTCGGCCTCGACGGGCAGCGCGCCCAGAGGCTCGTCGACGCCGCGACGGCCGTGCCGGCCCCGAGCTTCGTGGGCTACAACTACCGCTTCCTGCCCGGGATCCGCGCGCTGCTGGAGGCGGCCGCGGGGGGCGCGCTGGGCCCGCTGCGCACCGTCGACCTGCTGATCGGCCACGGCGGCCACCCCGACAGCGCGACGGGCTGGAAGCTCGAGCCCGCCCGCGCCGGCGGCGGCGTCGTCCTCGACCCCGGCGTCCACCTCCTCGACCTGCTCCTGCTGCTCGAGCCGCGCCTGGCGCTCCAGGGCGCCGTCGCCACGCGCGGCTTCTGGAAGACCGGCATCGAGGAGGACGTCGTCCTCACCTTCGCCCACGAGCAGCTCATCGCCACCGTGCGCGTGAGCCACATCCGCTGGGTCAACACGTTCCGCGTCGAGGTCATCGGCGAGGACGGCTATGCGGTCGCCGAGGGCCGCGGCGGCACCTACGGCAACCAGACCCTGCGGCTCGGCCGCCGCTGGGCCTGGACCGCACCGGGCGCGCCGACCCAGCGCGAGAGCGAGGAGACGGAGGACTTCGGCGGCGCCAACGTCTCGCTGGCCGACGAGCTCGGCGCCGTCCTGCGCCAGTGGAGCGGCGCCGCGCCCAACGGCGGCCCACGCCCCGCGACGTTCCCCGAGGCCGCCGCGGTGACCGCGCTCTGCGACGACGTCTACGCGCGGATCGGGCGCGCGGCGGTGTGAGCGGGCGTCGACCGGGGGCGGCGACCTAGGCCGGCCGCCGGTACCAGCAGGCCAGGTCCGCCCCGCGCCCCTCGCGCTCCCACGCGTCGCACTGCTCGCGCCCGACGAACCCTTCCAGCAGGTGCGAGATCGACCCCAGCGCCGCGGGCTCCAGCCCCGCCTCCGCGGCGCAGGCCGTCAGCGACGCCTCGGAGAAGAACTGCAGGTGCTCGCGCTTGAGCGAGTGGTACCAGGGGCCGAAGAGGTCGGCCTCCGGACAGAGCAGGTTGGGGGTCTTGATCCCCACCACCCCGCCGGGGCGCAGGCACGCGTGGACCTGCTCCATGAAGCGCTTGGGCTCCTCGAGGTGCTCGATCAGGTCGAACAGCACGATGGCGTCGAAGCGCTCGTGCCAACCTTGCCAGTGATCCTCGAGGAGCCCGCCGTACGTGGCGAACCCGTAGCTCGCCCGGGCTACGGCACGGGCGAAGGCCGAGACCTCCAGCCCCTCGTGCTCGTAGCCGGCGCGCTCGAGCGCCACCCGGAAGTACCCGTAGCCGCAGCCGACGTCGAGCACGCGCCCGGACTCCAGCCCGGTCAGCGCCCGCATCTCGGCGACCTGGCGGTGCGACTTCTCCAGCCGCCAGCCGGCCTGCTCGGTGTAGTCGCCGTAGCCGCCCGCGGCGAGCTTGTCGCCCTCGAAGTACTCCTCCTCGTACTCCGGGGGATCGAGCTCGCGGACCCACGCGCCGCGCTCGCGGCGCACGAGCCAGCCGTGCGCGGGCGCGCCCGGCTCGTCGGCGACCGCGACGCCCCAGCCCGGCGACTCGGCGATCGCCGGATGCAGCAGCCGCCCGCCGGCGGTCACGAAGTCGTCGTCGGCCGCGGCCGCGGCCGTCGGGCGCAGCTCGCGCCAGCCCTCGGCGAGCCGGGCGAGCACGTCGTCGCCCTCGGCGTCCTCGGCCATCGCCAGCCACAGCGCGAACTCCGCCTGCTCGAGGTTGAGCAGGCGCAGCAGCCCGTTGCGGAAGTGGTCCTCGCCGTCGCAGTAGACGATCTCGCCGCGCGGGGAGCGCAGCTCCAGGACCTCCGGCGCCGCCGTGATCTCAGCCATGAGGGGCCTCCACGTGGCGCCGTCCGATGATGTGCACCAACAAGGTGAAGGCGAAGGTCTGGAAGCCGAGGATGATCAGCGACAGCCCGAAGACCGCCGGGTGGTCGATCGCCACCAGCCGCATCCCGTGGCTCAGCCACTGCACGGCGAGCGCCACGTTGGGCACCAGCCCCACGACGATCAGGCCGCCCGCGACGGCCATCCCGCGGTCGTAGGTCAGCACGTCGAAGACGCGCCGGGTGAAGGCGTGGTCGAAGTCGTAGTGCACGCGCGCGAGGACCGCGAGCTGCACCGCGCTGTAGCCGAGCGTCGACAGCACGAGCCCGAGCAGCATCCAGTGCAGGTCGAACCCGACGCCGAGCGCCTGCACGTCGCCGGCCGCCGGCACGCCGCTGAGCAGCACGCCGAGCACGAGCATCACCAGCCCGGGCAGCAGCAGGAACCAGTCAGGCGCGTAGAGGAACATGATCCGCAGGCTGTTCCAGCCCGCGCGCCACGGCTCGCGCCAGCCCGACCGCACCAGGTGGCTCTCGCGCCCCGGCGGGTCCTTGTAGAAGCGCACCGGCACCTCGCTGCACGCGAAGCGCCGCTTGCGCGCCTTGAGGATCATCTCCGACGCGTACTCCCAGCCCTGGGACTCCAGCTCCATGCGGCGCAGCGCGTCGGTGGTCATGGCGCGCATGCCGCAGTGGATGTCGCTGAAGTGCGTGCCGTAGATGCGGTTGAAGATCCAGGTCGTCGCGGGCGAGCCGAAGTAGCGGTGCAGCCGCGGCATCGCGCCCGGCTCGATGTGGCCCTTGGTCCGCGACCCCATCACGAACTCGCTGCCGTCGCGCACCGCGTCGACGAAGCCGCGCAGCTCGCGGAAGTCATAGGTGCAGTCGCAGTCGCCCATGATCACGACGTCGCCGCGCAGGTGCGGGATCGCGTCGATGTACGCGCGCCCCAGACCGCGCATGGGGACGTCGATCACGCGCGCCCCGTGGGCAGTCGCGATCGCCGCCGACGCGTCGGTCGAGGAGTCGACGATGACCACCTCGCCGGTGACGCCGGCCTGCTCGAGGCCCTCAAAGCACCAGTCGACGAACGCGCCGACGGTGATCTCCTCGTTCAGGCACGGGACGAGGATCGAGACCTCCGGCCGCACGACCTCGGGGCCGCGCTGCAGGGGCGTCGTCTGATGGGCCAGACCGGTCACCGTGCCGACATTAGGCGTGCCCGTCACCCCGGGGAAGGGGCCGCGGGGACCTGCCGCTGACAGGGCGGCAAGCGCCGTCCGGCCACCGGATGCCCTACCGTTGACCGTTCCCGCCCGGGGGTTCGGACCCCCGTCGATCCGGGAAGGCTGGGGCCTGCCGGATTGTCACGCAACCTTTTTGCCGTGGAGACGTTCATCGGTACATGATGCGTCCGCCCCTTCGACCAAAGGTCAGATAGGTTCAACGCAATGCTCGACAGCATCTCGACCAAGATCTTCGCGGATGGCGCCGACCTCGACGGCATCCTTCGCCTCACTTCTGATCCCATGATCAAGGGGTTCACGACGAACCCGACGCTCATGTGGAAGGCCGGGCTGACCGACTACGCGGACTTCGCGCAGCGCCTGCTCGAGCAGATCCGCGACAAGCCGATCTCCTTCGAGGTCTTCGCCGACGACGAGGCCGAGATGCGCCGTCAGGCCAAGCAGCTGGCGGCCTGGGGCCCCAACGTGTACGTCAAGATCCCGGTCACGACGACCTCTGGCGAGTCGATGGCGCCGCTGGTGCGCGAGCTCTCCGAGGACGGCGTCCAGGTCAACGTCACCGCGCTGTTCACGACCGCGCAGGTCGAGCTGATCACCGCCGCGGTCGCCGACGGCGCGCCGTCGTGCATCTCGGTCTTCGCGGGCCGCATCGCCGACGCCGGCGTCGACCCGCTGCCGATCATGCGCCGCGCCGTCGACATCATGGCCGACGCGCCCCGCTCCGAGCTGATCTGGGCCAGCCCCCGCGAGGTGCTCAACCTCGTGCAGGCCGACCAGGTCGGCTGCCACATCATCACGATGACGCACGACCTGCTGCCCAAGGTGAAGAGCCTCGGCAAGGACCTGGAGCAGTTCTCCCTGGAGACGGTCCAGATGTTCCACCGCGACGCAGCGGCCGCCGGCTTCACCCTGTAGAACCTCAGCGCATGAAGCGCGTTCTCATCACCGGCGGAGCCGGGTTCATCGGCAGCACCCTGGCCGACAGGCTGCTCGACGAAGGCGTCGAGGTGGCGATCCTCGACGACTTCCGCACGGGGCGCCGCGAGTTCATCGCGGGCGCCCTGGAGCGGGGGGCGGATCTGTTCGAGGGCGACATCCTCGACCGCGACCTCCTCGAGCGCGCCGTCGCCGGCTGCGACACGGTGTTCCACCTGCAGGCCAACGCCGACGTCCGGCACGGGCTCGACCATCCCCAGCGCGACCTCGAGCAGAACACGATCTCGACGTCCAACGTCCTCGAGGCGATGCGCGCGGCCGGCGCCAAGCGGATCTGCTTCTCCTCGACCGGCTCGGTCTACGGCGAGCCGGAGGTCGTCCCGACGCCCGAGGACGCCCCGTTCCCGCTGCAGACGTCGCTCTATGGCGCCTCGAAGATCGCTGGCGAGGGCATGATCGCCGCCTACGCCCACGGCTACGGCTTCACGGGCCTGATCTTCCGCTTCGTGTCGCTGCTGGGCGAGCGCTACACCCACGGCCACGTCATCGACTTCTACCGCGCGCTCAAGCGCGACCCGGCGCACCTGCACGTCCTCGGCGACGGGCGCCAGGAGAAGAGCTACCTCTACGTGCAGGACTGCGTGGGCGCGATGCTCACCGCCGTCGCCCACCACGGCGACGAGGCCGGCGCGCACGTCTACAACCTGGGCACCGACGCGACCGTCGTCGTCGACGACTCGATCGGGATCATCACCTCGCACATGGGCGTCGAGCCCGAGATCGAGAAGGCCGGCGGCAAGCGCGGCTGGGCCGGCGACTCGCCGCTGATCCACCTCGACACCACCAAGATCCGGTCGCTCGGCTGGGCGCCCACACTCACTATCCCCGAGGCCATCGCCCGGACCCTCGAGTGGTTCGAGGCCGAGCCCGCGATCGTCCTCGACCAGGAGACCATCACCCCGTGAGCGTCATCTTCTCCCGCGCCCCGCTCCGCATCTCGCTGGGCGGCGGCGGCACCGACCTGCCCGGGTACTACGCCGACCACGGCGGCTACCTCATCAGCGGGTCGATCGACAAGTACGTGTACATGCTCACGCACACGGTCTTCCAGAAGCGCTCCCGCATGAAGTACTCCGAGATGGAGGAGGTCGACGACATCGCCGACATCCAGCACCCCATCTTCCGCGAGACGCTGCGCAAGCACTGGAAGGGCAACCCGCTGGAGATCGCCGTCGTCGCCGACGTGCCCGCGGGCACCGGCATGGGCTCCTCCGGCGCGTTCACCGTCTGCCTGATCAAGGCGCTGTCGATGGCCAAGCGCCGCTCGATCACCCCGGGCGACTTGGCCGAGGCCGCCTGCGAGATCGAGCTCGACATCCTCAAGGAGCCGGTCGGCAAGCAGGACCAGTACGTCTCGGCCCATGGCGGCATCTGCGCCTACACCTTCCACCAGGACGGCACCGTGGACGTCGACCCGCTCGACCTCACTGAGACGACGCAGCGCAAGCTGCGCCACAACCTCCTGCTCTTCTACACGGGCGAGTCGCGCTCGGCCTCGGCGATCCTCGCCGACCAGGTCAAGCGCACCGAGGCCGACGACCAGGAGATGGTCGAGAACCTCCACCGCACCAAGGAGATGGGCCACCGCAGCCGCCAGCTGCTGGAGGCCGGCGACCTCGAGTCCTACGGCGAGCTCATGCACGAGCACTGGGAGAACAAGCGCAAGCGCTCCCCGGGCATGACCGGCGAGCGGATCGACACGCTCTACACGCTGGCGCGGCGCTCGGGCGCCCTGGGCGGCAAGCTCGTCGGCGCGGGCGGCGGCGGCTTCCTGCTCGTCTACGCCCAGCGCCCCGAGGACACCCGCCAGGCGATGGCCGCCGCGGGCGCCTCCGAGCTGCCGTTCGACTTCGAGTTCCGCGGCGCGATCGGCAGCGAGTCCGCGTGAGCCTGCAGGTCGGCGTCATCGGCTGCGGCCTCATGGGCCGCAAGCGTGCCGCCGCGCTGGGCGCGGACCGCGTCGTGGGCGCCTACGACGTGCGCCCCGCCGCGGCGCAGGAGCTCGTCGCCGAGTTCGGCGGGACCGCCTGCGCGACGCTCGAGGAGCTGCTGGCGCTGGAGCCCGACGTCGTCATCGTCGCGACCAGCCACGACCAGCTGGCCCCCAACAGCGTCGCGGCGCTGCAGGCCGGCGCGCACGTGCTCGTCGAGAAGCCCGCCGGGATCGGCACCGCCGACGTCGACCGCATCGCCGAGGCGGCGCGCGCCGCCGGCAGGGTCGCCAAGGTCGGCTTCAACCACCGCTTCCACCCCGCGATCGCCCAGGCCATCGAGACGGCGCGCTCCGGCAAGTTCGGCGAAGTCCTGTTCCTGCGCGGGCGCTACGGCCACGGCGGGCGCCCGGGCTATGACAAGGAGTGGCGCGCCGATCCCAAGACCGGTGGCGGCGGCGAGATGACCGACCAGGGCATGCACCTGCTCGACCTCTCGCACTGGCTGCTGGGCGAGCTGCCGCTGCATTCGGCGCTGCTGCGCACGAGCTTCTGGGACATGCCGGTCGAGGACAACGCGGCGATCCTGCTCGGCGCCCCGAACGACCATCGCGCCCCCTGGGCCATCCTGCACGTCACGTGGACCGAGTGGAAGAACCTGTTCTCGATGGAGATCACGTGCCGCTACGGCAAGCTCGTGGTCGAGGGCCTGCAGGGCTCCTACGGCCCGCAGAAGCTCACGGTCTACGAGATGGACCGCGTCGCGATGGGCAAGCCCGCGGCCGAGGTGTTCGAGTTCGACCCGGCCGACGTCTCCTGGGGCCTGGAATGGGACTCGGTCCGCGCCGCGATCGCCAAGGGCGCGCCGGTGCCCGAGGATCTCGCGTCGGTCCGCTACTGCTGGGAGCTCATCGAGCAGGCCTACGCGAGCAACGGCTACCCGACGCCCGGCGGCGACCGCGAAGGCGCGGCGTCATGAAGGTCTGCGTCGCCGGCCTCTGGCACCTCGGCGCGGTGACCGCCGCGTCGCTGGCGTCCGTCGGCCACGAGGTCGCCGCGTTCGACGAGGACGCCCAGGTCACCGCCGACCTCGCGGCCGGAACGCCGCCGCTCTTCGAGCCCGGCCTGGAGGACCTGGTCGAGCAGGGCCTCGCCGCCGGGACGCTGCGCGCGACCTCCGACCCGGCCGACGCCGTCAGCGGCGCCGAGGTCCTCTGGGTCACCTACGACACGCCCGTCGACGCCGAGGACATCGCCGACGTCGACCTCGTCGTCGGCCGCGTCCAGGCGCTGCTGCCGCTGCTGGCCGCCGGCACCGTCGTGCTGATCTCCTCCCAGCTGCCCGTCGGCACCGCCGCGCGGCTGGAGACCGAGGCGCCCGCGGGCCTGAGCTTCGCCGTCTCGCCCGAGAACCTGCGCTTGGGCAAGGCGATCGAGGTCTTCCTGCAGCCCGACCGCGTCATCGTCGGCGTCCGCGACGACCACGCCCGCGCGGTCATCGGCCGCCTGCTGGCGCCGGTCACCGACCGCATCGAGTGGATGGGCGTCGAGTCCGCGGAGATGGCCAAGCACGCGCTCAACGCGTTCCTCGCCGTCTCGGTCACCTTCATCAACGAGGTCGCCGCGGTGTGCGAGCGCGTCGGCGCCGACGCCGGCGACGTCTCGCGCGCGCTGAAGACCGAGCAGCGCATCGGCCCCAAGGCCTACCTCGGCCCCGGCGGCGCGTTCGCCGGCGGCACGCTGGCGCGCGACATCCGCGCGCTGACCGGCCTGGGCGATGCCGAGGGGCTCCCGCTCCCCGTCCTGCACGGGGTCTGGGACAGCAACACCGCCCACCGCGGCTGGCCGCGGCGCACGATCAACGCGCTGCTGGCCGACGACGCGCCGGCGACGTCGCCCGACGCGCTGGCCGGCAAGGTCGTCGCCGTGTGGGGCCTGACCTACAAGCCCGGGACCGACACGCTGCGGCGCTCGTCGTCCGTCGAGCTGTGCCGCGACCTCGCCGCCTCCGGCGCGACGGTCCGCGCGCACGACCCGGCCGTCTCCGAGCTTCCCGACGACCTCACCGAGGTGATCGAGCTGACCGACGACCCGTTCGCCGCCGCCACCGGCGCCGACGCCCTCGTCATCGCCACCGAGTGGCCCGAGTACCGCGCGCTGGACGCCGCGCAGATCGGGGACGCGCTGCGCGGCGACCTCGTCGTCGACGCCAACGGCTTCCTGGCCGGCGCGCTGCAGGACGACCCGAGCGTCCGCTACGCCTCCGTCGGACGGCGCCCGTCATGACCGGGGCGCTCGCGGGTCGCACGGCGCTGATCACCGGCGCCAGCCAGGGGCTGGGCCTGGAGATCGCGCGCTCCTACCTGCGCGAGGGCGCGCGGGTCGTCATCTGCGCGCGCTCGCAGGACACGCTCGACGCCGCCGCGGCCGAGCTGGCCGGGACCGGCGAGGTCCACGCCCACGCGGCCGACGTCGCCGACGAGGGGCAGGCCGAGGCGCTGGTCGCCTTCGCCGCCGACCGCCTCGGCGGCCTCGACGTCCTGGTCAACAACGCCGGCGTCTACGGGCCCAAGGGCGACATCCAGGACGTCGACTGGGCCGATTGGGCGCGGGCGATCGAGATCAACCTGATGGGGTCGGTCCTGCCGTCCAAGTTCGCCGTCCCGCTCCTGCGGGCCAGCGAGCGCGGCAAGGTCGTCCAGCTCTCCGGCGGCGGCGCGACGAGCCCGCTGCCGGGCCTGTCGGCCTACGCGGCCTCCAAGGCCGCGGTCGTGCGCTTCATGGAGACGCTGGCGGGCGAGCTCGCCGACGGCGGCGTCGACGTCAACGCGATCGCGCCGGGCGCGCTGAACACGCGCATGCTCGACGAGGTCATCGCGGCCGGGCCCGAGGCCGTCGGCCAGGCCTTCTACGACAAGGCCCTGCAGCAGCGCGACTCCGGCGGCACGCCGCTGACGCGCGGCGCGGAGCTGTCGGTCTACCTCGGCTCGCGCAAGAGCGACGGGATCACCGGCCGCCTGCTCAGCGCGGTCTGGGACCCGTGGGAGGACCTCGAGGCGCATGCGGGCGACCTCGACGGCAGCGACGTGTACACGTTGCGCCGCATCGTCCCGTCCGAGCGTGGGTTCCCCTGGGGTGAGCGCGCATGAGCCAGCTGCTGTCGGTCGTCATCCCGACGTTCAACGAAGAGGCCAACATCGAGCTGGTGCACACCCGGCTCGCCGCGGTCCTGGACCCGATCGAGGGCCTGGACTGGGAGCTGATCTTCAGCGTCGACCCGTGCACCGACCGGACCGAGGAGCTGATCCTCGCGCTGCGCGAGCGCGACCCGCGCGTGAAGATGCTGCGCTTCTCGCGGCGCTTCGGCCAGCCGCAGGCGACGCTGGCCGGGATGGCGCACGCGCGCGGCGACGCGACCGTCGTCATCGACTGCGACCTGCAGGACCCGCCCGAGCTGATCGCCGACATGGTGGGGCTGTGGCGCGACGGCTTCGACGTGGTCTACGCGCAGCGGCGCACGCGCGAGGGCGAGACGCTGGTCAAGCGCATCGTCTCCGCCGTCGGCTACCGCATCATCAACCGCATCGCCGACGTCCACATCCCGCCGAACACCGGCGACTTCCGCCTGATGAGCCGGCGCGTCGTCACCCACGTGGTGTCGCTCAACGAGGCCCACGGCTTCCTGCGCGGCCTCGTCGGCATCGTCGGCTTCAACCAGACCAGCCTGCTCTACGACCGCGACCCACGCGCGGCCGGCGACTCCAAGTACAACAAGTTCCTCGGGTCGCTGGTCATCGGCATGAACGGCATCGTGAGCTTCAGCCGCTACCCGCTGCAGCTGATCTCGCTGGCGGGCATCGGCCTGTCGGCGCTCGCGTTCCTGTTCGCCTTCCTCTACCTGCTGGCCAAGATCATCGGCGTCTCGTTCCCCGCCGGCAACCCGACGATCGTCATCGTGATCTCGTTCTTCAGCGGGATCCAGATGCTGTCGATCGGCATCATGGGCGAGTACGTCGGGCGCATCTACGACGAGGTCAAGCAACGTCCGCAGTACATCGTGGAGTCGTCCTACGGGCTGGACCGAGAGCCCGAGACCCAGTGAGGCCGATGGGGCCGGTGTGCCTCCTGGCCGGGGGGCTCGGCACGCGGCTGGGCGCGACGGTGCGCGACACCCCCAAGCCGCTGCTGGAGGTGGCGGGACGGCCGTTCCTGGACTGGCAGCTGGAGCTCCTGGCGCGCTACGGCGTGACCCGCGTGGTGCTGTGCGTCGGCTACCTCGGCGAGCGCATCGAGCGCCAGCTCGGCGACGCGCGCCACGGCATCGAGCTGATCTACCGCTACGACCCGCCGCAGCTGGCGGGCACCGCCGGCGCGATCCGCGGCGCGCTCGACGCGCTGGGCGAGCGCTTCCTGGTGCTCTACGGCGACACCTACCTGCGCGTGGACTACCGCGGGGCGTGGGACGCCTTCGAGGACTCGGGCCTGCCCGGACTGATGTGCGTGTACAACAACGGCGGGCGCTGGGACACCTCCAACGTCGAGCTGACCGCCGACCGCACGCGCGTCGCGCGCTACGACAAGCACGCGCCGGATCCGGCGATGGCGTGGATCGACTACGGCCTCGGCGCGCTCAGCGCGCAGGCGCTGGCCGAGCAGCCCGACGTCGACGACCTCGCGGGGATCCACCACCGCCTGGCCGCCGACGGGCGCCTGGCCGCCTACGTCGCCACCGAGCGCTTCTACGAGATCGGCACGCCGGCCGGGCTGGCCGAGACCGACGCGTTCCTGCGCGGCGCGGACGCGGGCGGCGACGCCGCATGACGAGCTTCCTGCTGGCCCGCGAGCTCGTGATGCTCGCGATCCTCGGCGCGTTCGGCGCGGGCGCGATGGCGCTCGTGCCGCGCGAGGACCTGCGCGGCGGGCGGCTGGCGCTGGCGCCCTCGGCGGGCCTGGCGATCGGGGCCGGCGTGCTGTTGACCATCAACCTGGTCCTGCCGCTGCGCCACGCGTGGCTGTTCGCCGTCGTCCCGGCCGCCTTCATCTCCTACAAGCTGGTCCAGCGCGCGCGCCTGCGCCGCCCGGCCGCGCGCGAGCTGGCGGGCATCGCGATCGTCCTGGCCGTGGCGCTGGGCAGCGGCTCCTACGCCCTGGTCAAGCGCGACTCGCCCGGGCCGGTCGGGTACGGCATCTTCGACGCGGGCGGCTACGTCACGTTCGTCCAGGGCTACGAGCGCTACACGAGCCACGACCCGCTGCTGAAGGTCAACCTCGAGGGCAACGCGGCGTCCTCGGGCGTGCGGCCGCTGGACTGGGGCCAGCCGTGGGACCTGTCGGAGCGCTACGGCTGGGCCTACCGCTGGCAGCACACGGCGTCGCTGACCGTGCCCGCGACCGCCGCGGGCTTCGGCGGCTGGGCGCCGTGGACGATGATCGGCGCGTTCGTCGCGGTCCTGCTCGCCACTGGCGCGCTGGGGGTCTACGGGCTGGCGGGGCTGCTCGGCGCCGGGCCGCTGGCGCGGACCCTGGGGGGCGTCGCGTACGCGGGGCCGCTGGTGATCACCGCCGGCATGAACGGCTCGGTCGGCCTGCTGGCCGGGCTCGCGGCGTTGCCCGCCGTGCTGACGGCGGCGATCGTCGCGTTCGAGCGCCCGACGCGGCGCACCGCGCTGATCGCCGGCGCGCTCGTCGGCGGCCTGCAGGCCGTCTACCCCGAGCTGACGCCCGCCGTGATCGGTGGCCTGCTGATCGCCGCGCTGCTGCGCTTCGGGATCCCGCTGCTGCGCGGGCATGCGACGCGCGCGTCGCTGAGGCCGGTCCTCCGCGCGCTGCCGTGGGCCGTCCTCGCCGCGCTGGTCATCGGCCTGCGCGCGGTGCCGTGGACGTGGGGCTACCTGGTCGACGACCACTACAGCCAGTTCCGCGCCAGCCTGGTCCCCTACCAGGTCGGCGTCCGCTACATCCCGGGCTGGCTCTATCAGACGCGCGAGTTCTACTCCTTCGCCTTCTCCAAGCCGGCGGGCGCGCTGCAGACGGTGGTCGGCATCCTGCTGCCGCTCGGGCTGATGGGCATCAGCGCCGCGGCGTTCGTGTCCTCGCGCCGCGCGCGCTGGCTCGGCGGGATCCTGATCGCCGTCCTCCTGCAGGCGTGGTGGGCGAGCAAGTCCTTCGGCTGCGCCTATTGCGTCGAGCGCTCGCTGCTGATCACCGCGCCGCTGGTGCCCGCGCTGCTGGTCACGGGGGCGTCGCTGCTGGCGGCGCGTGGCGGCCGCGGGCGCGACGCGGTCGTCGTGCTCGGGACGCTGGCCGTGGTGGCGGTCGGCGCGACGGCGATCACCGTCCAGCAGCGGATCCGCGAGGGCGCCATCTTCGTGCCGCGCGCGCTGGAGACCGCCACCCGGGCGGCGGGCAACCTCAAGGCCACCACCCTGCTCGAGGGCTTCGGCTCGACGCCGTACTCCTCGTGGCTCACCGGACCCGTGACCTACGCGGCGCTGACCGAGAGCGGCGTGCCGCGCGTGTCGACCGTGCCGGTCTACGACGAGTGGGGCGGCCTCGCCTACTACGGCGTCCGCCACGACCCCGGCAACCCCGCCTGGACGCCGGGCTACCAGACAGTCGTGACGCGCTACGGCGGGGCCGAGTTCCCCGGCCGCACGCCGATCGCCGCCGCGCCGCCGTACTTCGTCGAGCAGCGCGCGCACCCGTTCGACGTGTCGATCGTCGCCGGCGTGGCGACCGACCAGCCCTACCGTGATCCCAACGGCACGCCATGGGTGCAGCCGCCGGGCAACCAGGCCGGCCGCAACCAGCAGGCGTTGGTCTTCTGGGTCTCCGCCGAGAGCCCCAAGCGCGCGTACCTGCGCCTGCGATTCGCGGGCCCGCCGGACCTGAAGGTCAAGGACGTCAACCGGCTCGGGAAGGTCCGCCTGCGCCACAACAAGAGCGGGACGACGGACGTCTGCGCTCCCCTGAAGGACATGGGCGCGACCCGTCGCGCCGACTTCAACGTCAACCCGGAGCCGCCGCTGCTCGGCCCGCCCCTGCGCCGCTACGAGAACGCGCCGCAACCGGCCATGACAACGCGCCTAGTGCGCGTGGCAGCGACGGAGAAGCCCTGTGGATAAGGTCGCCGAGATGCTCAGAACGCCCCCTGCCGACGCGCCTCCGTCCGAGGAGGCCTTCATCGCCTACGAGGAGTCGCTGGACGTCAACTGGTCCGCCGAGCTCGAGGCCCTGCACGAGGAGGCCTCGCGGGACCACTTCCTCGACGTCTGGACGCGAACTGCGCTGCTCGACGCGCTGGGCGACACGACGCCGGACGTCGTGCTGGACGCCGGCTGCTCCTCGGGCTATCTGTTGGAGGATCTCCGCGCCCGCTACCCGCAGGCGACGCTGCTCGGCGTCGACCTGGTCGCCGCCGGCCTGCGCCGCGCGCACGGCCTGGTGCCCGACGCCAAGCTGCTGCTCGCCGACGTCTGCCACCTGCCCGTCGAGGACGGGACGGTCGACGCGGTGCTGAGCGCCAACCTGCTCGAGCACGTCCCCGACGACGTCGGGGCACTCGGTGAGTTCTTTCGCGTGCTCAAGCCGGGCGGGATCGCCGCGATCATCGTCCCGGCCGGCCCGGGCACCTATGACTACTACGACGCGTTCCTCGGCCACGAGCGCCGCTACGCGCGCGGCGAGCTCGCGCGCAAGGGCGTCTCGCAGGGCTTCGAGGTCGTCCACGACACGCACATCGGGTCGCTGATCTACCCGGCGTTCTGGGCCGTCAAGAAGCGCAACCGGATGCAGCACAAGGCGCCGACGCCCGAGCAGCGCCAGGCGCTGGTCGAGAAGGACATCGACCGCACGACGAGCTCCAGGCTCGGCGCGGCGACGACGAAGGTCGAGCGCACGCTGCTCGAGCGGCGGGTGAGCCTGCCGTTCGGGATCCGCTCGCTGGCGATCCTGCGCAAGGGGCCCGCCTGATGGTGGCGGCGGTCCGCGCGCGCGTGACGCAGACTCCGCGCACGACCTGGTGGGCCCTGGCCGGCGCGGCCGCCGCGGTCCTGCTGATCACTTCGCCGATCTGGCTGACCAAGCGCGGGTTCGGGCCGGACTGGAGCAACGGGCTCTGGCTGACCTGGCACCAGGGGATCGCGATCCGCAACAGCGGCCTGCCGAGCCTCTACCTGCTGGCCGACACGCGCGGGCTGTTCGAGCCGTTCTTCGCGTTCTACGGCGGCCCGCTGTACGGCTCTATCGGGGCGGTCAGCGCCCTGCTGGGCAACCGGCCGGAGGTCGCCTTCGTGGCGGCCAACATCGTCGCGGTCGCCGGCGCCTACGGCGGCATGGTCTGGCTGGGGCGCGAGATCGGCGGCTCGCGCCTGGCGCGGCACGCCGGCGCGGTCGTCTTCGTCACCTGCCCGTACTACCTGACCGACCTCTACGCGCGCGGCGCCTTCGCGGAGTTCGTCGCGCTGTCGTCGATCCCGCTGGCGCTGGCCGCCGGGCTGTCGCTGCTGCGCGGCCCGTGGCGCGCGCGCTCGGTGATCGGGTTCGCCGTCGCCCTGGTCGTGCTGTCGGGCAGCCACAATCTGACGCTGGTCTGGGGCACGGTGCTGCTGCTCATCATCGGCGCGGCCGCCTACGCCGTCCTGCCGGTCGCCGACCGCCCGCCGCTGCTGCGCCTCGTCGCGCTGGTGGCGCTGGCCGCGGTCGCCGTCGGGATCAACTCCTGGGCCTTCATCTTCAACGCGCTCTACAACAAGGACGTGCTGATCGGCTCGGGCCCGGGCGGCACCGACTGGCACGTGACCGCGGCCTTCAACGCCCCCAAGGCGCTGCTGGACCCGTTCCGCCAGCAGGTCACGGGCTCGGGGACGCCGGGGCTGAGCGTCGCCGCGCCGGTCTGGGCGCTGCTGTGGAGCGGGCTCGTGCTGTGGCGCGGCGCCGACCGCCTGCGCGAGGCGCCGCCGGTCCTGCGGCGGCTGGGCCTCGTCCTGGCCGGCGGGCTGGCCTTCATCTTCGTGACGATCATCTGGCCGTGGCCGTGGACGTGGATGCCCGATCCGCTCAACCGCGTGCAGTTCCCCTACCGGCTCAACGGCTACCTCGCGATCCTCGCGGCGATGACCGTGCCGCTGGTCTCGCGGCTGGCCGCGGGCAACGGGCGGGCCGAGCCCGAGCCGCCGCTGGCCCAGGGCGTGACGCGGCCGACGGTGCCGGCGGGGG
>JAOPZD010000282.1 GCA_025964295.1 Conexibacter sp. | reverse complement strand
CGCCGACGACCCAGGCGCCCGCGCCGGCCGCGTCCGGCTCGGCCGCCACCACGACCGGCGCAGCCCCCGCGGCCGGAGCCGGCCAGACCGGCTCGACCCCGTCGACGGCCGCCGACGGCCGCTCCGCCGTCGCCCTCAACAACGCCGGCTTCGCGATGCTGCCGGGCGACCCGCAGGGCGCGCTGCCGCTCCTGTCGCGCGCCGTCCAGCAGTTCCGGGCCCAGGGCGACACGTCGAGCATCGACTACGTCTACTCGCTCTACAACTACGGCTGGGCCCTGCGCCTCGCCGGCCGCCCCGCCGAGGCGATCCCCTACCTCCAGGAGCGCCTGCGCATCTCCAGCTACAAGCGCGGCGTCGTCGCCAAGGAGCTCCAGACGGCCCAGGCCGCCGCGGGCGTGGCGCCGACCGGCGCGGGCGACGCCACGTCGCCGGGCAAGGCGAAGGGCAAGGGCAAGGACAAGGCGGGCAAGGGCGCCGGCACCGGCGGCACCGCCGGCGACTGAGCCGCCCGGCTCGCCGCTCGGCCGAACGGCGCGGCGACTTGACGGGCATGCGAAAGTAAGCGAACGTTCACTTTCGAGCCAGGAGCCGTCGCCATGGACCCCATCGTCATCCACCCGCTCACCACCGGTCATGTCCGCATCCACGAGGACATGGCGCGCGGGAAGGGCACCGGGCTGCGGCGGCGGGCGCGGATCCTGCGCAAGGGGCCGATGACGGAGGAGCGGCCGATCCACGCGTGGCTGCTCGGGCATCCGGAGGGGTGGATCCTCGTCGACAGCGGCGAGACGCACGCGGCGCGCGACGCGACGTTCGCGCAGTTCCTCGTCGCCCGCGAGCAGGAGCTCGACCATGCGCTGCGCGGCGCCGGCGTGGAGCCCGGCAAGGTCGGGACGGTCGTGCTGACCCACATCCACGGCGACCATGTCGACGGCCTCGTCCACGTGCCGGACGCCAAGGTGGTCGCCGGTGCCGAGGAGGTCAGGATCGCCGCCGGCCTCGCCGGCCGCGCCACGCGGCTCCTGACCAGGCAGCCGCTGCCGCCGGGCTTCGCCCCGCGGCCCCTCGCGCTCGACGGGCCGGCGTTCGGCGCGTTCCCGGCCAGCAGGGCGCTGACGGGCGACGGCCGGGTCGTGGCGGTCCCGACGCCGGGCCACACGCTCGGGCACCTGTCGGTCGTCGTCGTGCAGCCCGAGCACCACGTCTTCCTCGGCGGCGACAGCGCCTACGACCAGCGCCAGCTCCAGGACCTCCAGGTCGACGGCGTCAGCCCCAAGGACGCCGTCGCGCGGGCGACGATGGCGCGGATCCTCGAGCACGCCGAGGCCCACCCCACCGTGTACCTGCCGAGCCACGACGTCGAGTCGGTGGCCCGGCTGCGCGCCGGCAGCACGCTGCGCTAGATGCCGCGCCCCAGCCGCGAGGCCGAGATCCTCGACGCCGCGCTGGCGTGCTTCGCCGAGCACGGCTACGACGGCACGCGCGTCCGGCACATCGCGCAGCGCGCGGGCGTCAGCGAGGCTGCGCTGTACCGCCACCACCCGTCCAAGGAGGCGGTAGCCACCGCGCTGTTCGCGACCCACATGCGGCGCTACGCCGAGCTGCTCGACACCGTCGCGGGCGACGCGACGAGCAACGTCGAGGACCGGATCAAGGGCGTCGTCAGGGCCTCGCTCGCCGCGCGCGAGGCCGACGTCGCGGCCCACCAGTTCGTCCTGGGCCACCAGTCGCGCTTCCTCTCCGCCCTGCCCGCCGACTTCCCCTACCCGATCCGCATCGTCGACCGCCTGATCGCGCAGGGCCAGCGCGATCGCACGGTCAAGCCCGGTCCCGTCCGCGTGCTGAGCGCGCTGGTCGTCGGGTGCATGAACCACCCGACGATCGTCGCCCAGCACGCGGCCAGGGACACGATCGACCTGGCCGACCCCGGCACCGTCGACCTGATCGCCGACGGTGCCTGGGCCGCGGTCGCGGCGGGGTCCTAGACCCCGACGGGCTCCGGCGCCCGGGCGCCGTTGACCGGCGGCGCCGCCTCGTACTCGTCGCTGCCGCCCTCGAACGCGGCGCCCGCGACGTCCTCCGGGTCGTCCGGATCGAGCTCGCGCAGCGGCGGCTTGAGCCAGGCGAACGCGAGGCACACGACCGCCGCGAACCCGTAGCCCAGTGCGACCTTCTCACCGCTGAACACGTGCACCTGCGCGCTGTGGATCAGCCCGACCAGCGTCAGCGCGGCGCCGAACAGGCAGAAGCCCGCGGCCCACAGGAACTTGCGGTCGATGATGAACACCGTGATCGCCGCGAGCACCATGCCGACCAGGACCGCGCCCTGCCCCAGCGTGTTGAGCCCGCCGTAGATCGTCCCGGCCGCCGACAGGTTGTCGAAGCCGACCTTGGCCGCGCTCGTGCCCGCCGCGCTGAGCGCGTTGTCGACCTGCCCGACGCCCCACGACGCGACGTTGGGCACCATCGCGATGACGATCGCCGGGTAGTAGGCCTTCGGCACCGCCCGGAAGGACTGCGCGCCGATGACCAGGCCGATGAACAGCAGGATCGGGACGATCGCCGGGATCGGCAGGACCGCCGCCAGCAGCGGGAAGAACCCGAGCACGCAGAGCGCGAAGATGACGACGCCCGTCGCCAAGGAGTAGGAGATCCGGCCGCCGGCCTCCTTCCAGCCCGGCTGGCCGATGTAGACCGCCGGCGGGAACGGGCAGCCGGCGCAGGCGCCGATGATCGCGCCCGTGCCGTCGGCCAGCAGGACCGCGCGCAGGTTGTACTTGTCGCCCGCCGCGGCCGCGCTCTCCACGTTGGACATGGCCTCCATGAAGTTGTAGATGCCCAGCGGGATCGCCGTGGCCAGCAGCGGCGAGATGCTGCTCAGCCCGTCCGAGAGGCGCCCGATGTCCAGCGACGGCAGGCCGACGGCGATGTCGTTGACGCCGTCGCTGATCGCGCCGCCGTCCATGTACCCGCCGATCCAGGCGATCGCCGTGCCGACGCCCAGCGCCACGATCCCCATCGGGACGTTGCCCGGCAGCCGGACGCCGGAGACGAAGCCGATCAGGATCAGCGTGAGCACCGGCAGCGCGATCCACGACGCCTCCCACATCTGCGCGGCGGGCCGCATCGAGATGAAGGTGATGGAGATGCCGGCCAAGGTCCCCAACAAGGCCGCGCGGGGCGTGAACCGGCGCAGGTACGGGCCGACGAACGCGCCGGCCAGGATGATCAACCCGATGATGAACGCCCAGGCCAGCCCGGCCTCCCACGCCTTCACGGGGTCCTTGGTCTGCAGGTAGGTCGGCAGCATGATCACGAACGTCACGATGAACATGTGCGGGACGCTCGGCCCGTAGGGCATCGCCGCCACGTCGGTCCGGCCCTCCTTGGCCGCCAGGCGGCGCGCGAGGAAGAAGTAGAAGACGTTGCCGACGAGCAGCTCGACGCCGAGCGCGGGCAGGATCACCCGGTAGACGTCATGCGCCGGGATGTGCACCACCCCGGCGGCCAGGCCCGCGAGCACGAGCACGTTGACCAGCATGTTGATGCCCAGGCCGAAGAAGGCGTTCAGGTCGCCTCGCGTCCAGAACGGCAGCTTGGCGGCGCCGCCTCCTCCGCCGCTGCCCGCGGGCAGCACGTACGTCGAATCCATGATCTCGGACCTCGCTCCTCAGGTGGTGATGGTGGTGGTGGGTGCGCCTGCCGCGGGCTGCGCGCCGTCCGCCTCCAGGCGGGCGAGCAGCTCCGGCGACGAGGTGACCCAGCCGAAGATCCCGCCCTGCGCGGCGATCATCTGCAGGCCGACCTCGTGGAAGGCGGGGAAGTACGAGCCGACGCAGTCCGAGAGCACGAGGCACTCGAAGCCGCGGTCGTTGGCCTCGCGCACCGTGGTGTGCACGCACACCTCGGTGGTGACGCCGGTGACGATCAGCCGCTGGATGCCGCGGTTGCGCAGCATCAGCTCGAGGTCGGTCGCGTAGAACGCGCCCTTGCCCGGCTTGTCGAGCACCGGCTCGCCGTCGATCGGCGCGAGCTCGTCGATGATCCCGTGGCCGTGCTCGCCGCGGACCAGGACGCGCCCGAACGGGCCGGGGTCGCCGATCCCGCAGCTCAGGTGGCCGCGGGCGAGCTTGGCGGGCGGCGCGTCGGCGAGGTCCGGGCGGTGGCCCTCGCGG
>JAOPZD010000275.1 GCA_025964295.1 Conexibacter sp. | reverse complement strand
AGTACATGCGCTGCGTGTTGCGTACGTCCAGCGGCGGGACCTAGAAGGTCTCCCACAAGAGTGGAACCAGCCCGGGGTCTATGTGCTGCTCACCGACGATGGGAGCGGCGAGATCTACGTCGGCCAGGCGGTCGGTCTGCGGGGGCGGCTGTTCCAGCACCGCAGTAAGCCGAAGCTCGCGTGGCGTCGCGCGGTCGTGATCAAGCGAGACACCTCGCATGGCTTCAACAGCGCGGAGATCGGCTACCTAGAAGGTCGCCTAGCGTCAGAGCTTGGAGCACTGCCGGGGCTGGCCGTCATCGAGGGCCTCAAGAGCCAGGACATGACGCTCCCGTCGCATCACATGCTCGCGCTCGACGCTCTGCTTCCCAGCGTGCTCGCTGCGCTGCGCATGGCCGGTCTTGACCTGTTCAAGGAGGAGCCGACCGGGGAGGACGATCCGCCCGCCTCGAACGCTCACGGGCCCGGTGCGAAGAAGACCCATACGGTGGTTGCCGGATCGGTGTCTGACCTCGTCGCTGTAGGACTACTTCGCGCCGGCGCTGAGCTGTACTTCACCCGCGCGGGCAAGCAGGCGACCGCGAAGGTGACCGCTGCTGGGGAGCTTGTGGTCGCGGGCGTCGCCTACTCCTCGCCGAGTTCGGCGGCCGCCGCGGCGTTCAGTCTGAAGGCAGCCAACGGGTGGGTGTCATGGAGGGTTGGCGACGCGACCGGACCGACTCTCGCTGACCTGCGCAGCCAGCTCGCGGACAAGGAGCCCCAGTCATGAGCGCGACCGCCATTCCTAGCGCCGAGAAGGACTTCGAGGCCCTAATCGTCGCGGAACTGACCGGTGGGGGCGGTTGGGAGTCCGGGGACCCGAAGAACTACGACCCTCAGCTCGGGCTGTACAGCGATGACGCGGTCGCGTTCATCAGGGACACCCAACCCAAGAAGTGGGAGCGACTAGAGAAGCTCTGCGGCGGTGAGGCGGCGACGCGCTCAGCGCTGCTGAAACGTCTGGCTGCGCAGCTTGATCGGCGTGGGGCGGTTGACGTGCTGCGCAACGGTCTCTCCGAGCGTGGAGTGAGCTTCTCGCTATGTCAGCTGAAGCCCGCCCACAGCATCGACGCCGCCACCCGAGCCCGTTATGAGGCGAACCGCCTGCGGGTTGTGCGGCAGATCCGCTTCGACCCGAAGGCTGGCGACTCGGTTGACCTGGTGCTCTTCGTCAACGGGGTGCCCACGGCAACCGCGGAGCTGAAGAACCGCTGGACCGGCCAGCAGGTCGAGCACGCCATCAAGCAGTACCGCGAGGATCGCGACCCGAAGAACACGCTGTTCGCACGTCGGGCCTTCGTGCACTTCGCGATGGACGCGGAGATGGCGTATATGACCACGCGACTGGAGGGAAAGAAGACGATCTTCCTGCCTTTCAACCAGGGCACGGGCGGCGCCGGTCAACCGGGCGGCGCGGGCAACCCGGGCCTTGAGGACGGGCATCCGACCTCCTACGTGTGGCGGGAGGTGTGGGACCGCGAGCGCTGGATCGAGCTGATCCAGAAGTTCGTGCACGTCGAGCCCGCCGACCCGGCCAAGAAGGGCAGCCGCCCCACCATCGTCTTCCCGCGCTACCACCAGTGGCATGTGGTGGTGGAGTGCCAGACCCATGCTCGCGTGCATGGGGCGGGGGAGAACTACCTGATCCAGCACTCGGCCGGCTCGGGCAAGACGAAGGAGATCGCGTGGCTCGCCCACGAGCTCTCCACGCTGCATCAGGACGATGACGCGAAGGTCTACGACAAGGTCATCGTGATCACCGACCGCCGCGTCCTTGACCGGCAGCTGCGCGAGCAGATCGCTCAGTTCGAGCAGGTCGCCGGCGTCGTGCGGTCAGTCACGACTGGCTCGTCCGAGCTGCGCGACGCCCTTGCCTCCGAGCAGGCCAAGATCATCACCACCACGCTGCAGAAGTTCCCGTACGTCCTGAAGGCGCTGGACGACGAAGACCTCAAGAGCAAGACCTACGCGGTGATCGTTGACGAGGCGCACTCCTCACAGTCGGGCGAGTCTGCGACCGACCTGAAGGAAGCGCTCGGCTCGCTGACCGCTGATGACCTTGACCTGGACGAGGACGACGGCACCCCGCCGGCGCTGCTGGCCCGCCTCGCCGCCCGCGGCAAGCAGCCCAACCTGTCCTTCTACGCCTTCACCGCCACCCCGAAGGGCAAGACGCTCGAGCTGTTCGGTCGACGCGGCGACGACGGCAGGCTCCGCGCCTTCCACACCTACTCGATGCGTCAGGCCATCGAAGAGGGCTTCATCCTTGACGTCCTCAGGAACTACACGACCTATGACCAGCTACGCCGCCTCGAGGACGCGGCCGGCAAGGAGCTCGAGGTGCCGGCCGGCAAGGCCGCCAGCCGCCTGGCCCGCTTCGCCGAACTACACCCATATGTGAAGACGCAGAAGGCCGCTGTTGTCGTCGAGCACTTCAAGCGTGTAGTCCGGCCGCTGCTCGGTGGCCAGGCGAAGGCGATGGTGGTGTGCGAAAGCCGTGAGGAGGCGGTGCAGTGGAAGCGGGCGCTGGATCAGGAGATCGAGCGCCACGGGCACGCCGACGTGAAGACGCTGGTGGCGTTCTCCGGTGAGGTGACGGTCCGCAACTCCGAGGCGGACAACGTCGGCATGGACTACACCGAGCCGGACATGAACAAGATTGCCGGCAAGTCGCTGCCGGAGACCAAGCTGCCCGAGGAGTTCAACAAGCCCTCCTACGGCATCCTCGTCGTCGCCGAGAAGTACCAGACAGGCTTTGACCAGCCGAAGCTGTGCGGCATGTACGTCGACAAGAAGCTCACGGGCGTCAACGCGGTGCAGACCCTCTCGCGGCTCAACCGTTCGGCGCCTGGCAAAGAAGACGTCTACGTCCTGGACTTCCGCAACACCGGCGAGGACATCCACAAGGCCTTCGCGCCCTACTTCGAGCAGACCGAAGGCGTTCCCTCGGCGCCGAACGTCCTCTTTGACGCCGCTGACAGCGTGCGCGCCTTCAACGTCATCACCGATGAGGAGCTCGCCGGCTTCGTCACCGCGTGGCTAAAGCTCGAGGAGATCGACGAGGACAAGCGCCACGCTGTGCTGTCCACTTCCACGCAAGGCGCCTACGACGCTGCCAGGGCGCTGGAGGACGATGAGCGCTTCAAGCTGCGCGAGGCGCTCAACCGCTTCACCCGCTTCTACGGCTTCCTCTCGCAGGCGCTGCCGTACATCCCTCCGGAGACCGAGGTCCTCTTCCAGTTCAGCAAGGTGCTGATGAAGCGCCTGGCCAGCGACGCCCCAGACGGCGGCGTCGACCTCGCCGGCCAGGTCGTCCTGACCCACTACCGCCTCACTGAAGTCGGTACCGAACACATCGCCCTCGGCGGCGACGAGACCGACCCGCTCGTTGCCATCACCGGCGACGGCACGGGAGCGGGCGGGAAGGGCGAGATCCCCATGTCGCTGCTCGGGGAGCTCGTCGAGCTCTTCAACCAGCGCTACGGCGAGGACCTCGGCGACGTCGACATGCTCAAGGTCGCCACCGACGTGAAGGAGAGCATCAGCGACGCCAACCCGGCACTCGCCGAGCAGGCTGCCAACAACACCCGCGAGGACTTCGTGCGCGAGCGCGACGGCCTGCTCATCAACGCTGCCCTCACCGTAGATGGCGACCGGGACCGTCAGGCTGCGCTGCTCAAGGCGTTCCTCGACGATGAGGACTTCCGCGTCCGCGCCGGCGAGCTGATCTTCGGCGCCATCTACGACGGATACCGAGACGACGGGCGACTCGGCGCGACCTAGCTGTCTCGTACTTTCGCCCTGTGTTGTCGCCGGATGGCGACGTACGTTGGAGGCATGGACGACGATCCCGAGATCCTCCGTGAGCTCAACCAGCTCGCAGTTTTCATCACGGCCCGTGATCTCGGTCGGCCCGAAGTCGGTGTTGACGAGCTCATCGCTCGATGCCGGACACTGCCGTTCGAGCCGGCAATCTTCCAGGTCGCTCAGCTTCACCTGAGCGTTGAACAGCATCAAGGCGACGCGGGGTGGCACCATGAGCAAGCGCGTCAAATGCTCGTCGGTAGTGACATCGGCCCCCGCTTCCCGGCTTACTTCGCCGCGCACCCGACGACGCTGTTCTTCAGCGCGCAAGCCCTCAGCATCCTCGAGCGGCTTCTTGTCGAACACGCTGCCGACGAACCGCTGCGGGATCTCACATCCGCCGAAGGTGTGTCTCTGACGGAGGCGGTACTCGAGGCTCACACGGTCCTTCAGGGCTTTCTGGATCAGACACCGCTCGCGAGCGACGAGGAGCGCATCGCCTACGAGATGCAGTCGAATTCGTTCTTCCATCGCCAGCCGCTCCTAGAGAGCTTCGCTAGGCAGGCGGAGTTCCTCAGGCTCGCTCAGCACGACCCTGGCCTCATCGCGTCGTCCGACTGGGTTCCTCTGAGCGTGTGGTTGGACACCGCCGCAGGTCTCTCTGTCGATGAGCAGGGGATGCTCGGCCACGCGCTAGGGGCCATGACCGACGCACTGGTTCCGACCAATCCGGATCCTCTCGTCACCGCCCACAACGCCGCGGACCTCCTTGCGAAGCTCGGCTGGCCAAAAGACACCGCGCTCACCTGCCTCGCCGGGGACCGCGGTGCGCTGCAGTCGGCGCTCGGCCGGCTCGACCCCGCCGGCCAGCATCTGGCGTGGGAGTTCCGCGTCTTCGCCGCTACGCCCTTTCTGGTGTTGACCAGCGGAGACCTGCTGCTCCTCGGCGGGCAGTGGCTCGCGGGATGGCTTGCGGATGGCTTTCACTACCGGGCCCTTCTCCACGCCCAGGGCCTCGGCAAAGCCGTGTCGCTGAAGTACTCGCGCTTCGCTGGTCAGATCGCCGAGGCCTACGCGCTCGAACTAGCTCGAGACGCGCTGCCGCCATCCGTGCTGATACTGGGCGAGCAGGTGTACGAGGACAAGGGCGAGAGCCTGACCAGTGACGTAGCGGCGCTGGACGGCGCAGATCTGATCCTGTTCGAGGTAAGCGGCAGGCGCGTGATGGCGGCCGCAGCCCGCAGTGGGTCGGCCGACGAGGCTGCGAAGGAGGTGACTCGGATGATCGTGGGTAAGGCTGGTCAGCTGAACGACTGCATCGAGGCACTCCTCGCCGGAACTGCCACGCTTCCTGGCGTCGACCTTTCAAAGGTCGGACGGATCATCCCCGTCGTGGTGACCGTGGGGCACCTCCACCAGACACGCAGTCTGTGGGCCTTCTTGGACGGAGCCATCAAGAAGACCGTGACCGACCCACAAGTCCAACGGCTCCAGCTCCTACCGATGGCGAGCTACGAAGTGCTGCTCGGTGTGGTGAACTCCGGAGCCGCCCTTGGAGATACTCTCGCGGCCCGCGCAGCTGGGCCCTACCGGCACCGAGACCTCGCCGTCTGGCTGAGTTCGGGAGATGCTGAGGCGCCGAGCGCGGATGGTCGAGTGCGCATGCTTGAGGTGGCCTACCAAAAGACGGGGGATGCGTTCATCGCCCGCCTTCGAGAGGTGGGACTTGCGTAGTCCGCGAGCGAGGAAGCTGCGGTGTGCGGTTCACGGGCGGTCGTCTCCAGGAGATCCGCGAGGGGATGCCCGTGGCCGTGGCATGCGTGCTTCCACGTGATGTTCCCCAGGAGTGAGCGCGAAGTTTCGGGTGCATCAAGGCGTGGGGCCTTGGTCAGCGTGCAGCTCTGCAGCGCCGCCGTGCGATGCTCACCAATAGATCGCGATTACTTCAACGTCCAGTAGAGCTGACTCGGCGCGTTCGGTCCGCGGGTAGAGGTCCGGCTCTGCAGCGGGGACAACGACTCGACCCTCAACATCTAGCCCTGCGGCGTCCAGCGCTCGTGCGCGTAGGTCGGCCACGACGTTCTTCGGGGTCACGGTGCCGTTCGTGGCGTCGAACTGCTCCGCGACCTCCGCGAACAGGGCGCGTCGGGCTTGGACGTCCGTCGCACATCCTTCAGGGACCTGCGGAAGCTGGGACAGCGGTGACGTGTCGACATGCCGGCTGGGGAGGTTGTCCGAGAAGTGCCGCAGGGCGCGGGCCAGGGCGCGGTCGGCGCTGTCTTCAACGGCATCGTGCTCCCGTAGTGAGTCGAGGCCGCTGACGTTGAACGAGTCGAGCGTCTCACCGATCTCCGGACTGAGGTCTCGAACAACATCCAGCAGCTTGGCGGGCGTCCAGCTGTTCTGGATCCCAGGGCGCGAGAGCCGGCACAGCACGACATACGTCGCGTCCGAAAAGAGGACGCGCCGAAGGTCCTTCCAGAACAGCTTCGACTCGACTACCGCGACGACCCTGAGTGGTCGTGCCTCCCAGCTATCGTCAAGGACGTCAATGAGCTTGCGATGGGCGATCCATGGCGTCCCATCAATCGTGATTTCCACGTAGTCGACTGCCTCGGCGTTGAGAGGAACCAGATCGGCCAGCATCCAGGCGAAGGCGTCTCGACCAAGCCGAGCCATCTTCAGGTCGAGCTCGCCAGTCAGCTCTGTCAGGTCCGGGTACCGATCTGTGAAGTCGAGGAACGCGTTCATCGCTTGGACGAGCTGGAAAATGGGCTCGGCTTGAAGACGAACGCGCAGCTCGACCAGGTCGCCGCGGTCGAAACACTGAGGGTCGACGAGCAAGCCTGCGCGCAGTAGCTGCTCCATGTTGGCTCCGACGTCTCGCGCCACGGTTTCCAGCCGGTCACTCCCTAGGGGCTTCGGCGGCTCGGCCAGATGGACCTCTTCTGAACCGAGGTCCTCCCGTAGCGTCTTGAACAGCGATTGAATGACGGTGCGACGGACGACTTGTGAAGAGGTCGAGCGAGCACTTTCCAGGTCGGCCTTGACCGTTGCCCCGAGGCCCAGCACCGCCGGAGCTGAAGCGCCCGCAGACACCGCTGCGCGGGTATTGCGGCCAAGCGTGTCAGTGATCCCTTCGTCGACTGCTCCAAAGCGGGAGGCGCTGAGGCTCAGGACGCTGACGTCGTCCAGGTAGATGAACTCGCGGAGTTCGCCGCGTTTGGCCTGAGGTTCCGGACTCGGCAGCATCGGCCGACCCTTGCGGCTGTATCGCCAGGGAAGCTTCATGGCTCCGCCCGTGTTGAAGCCGTCGCTTCTCGAGTGGCGGCCGCCGTGTCGGACCGCTGGCGCGCTCGGCGCTGGTATGCGCCGAGATAGTCCTCGGCGGAGATCACGCTCCGTCCGTCTTTGACCGCCAGGAGCGCCGCCTCCTTCCAGATCACCGCGAGATCCGCTGGGGACCAGCCGGCCGTGCGCCCGGCGATCACCCCGTGAGGGAGATCTCCGGCGACGCTGAGCCTCTGGGCCTCGGCGATGAGGAGTTGTTCCCGAGCGCGCTCGTTCGGCAGCGAGAACTGGACCTCCCAGTCGAAGCGCCCCGGACGAAGCAAGGCCGGATCGATGTCGTCGCGTCGGTTGGTAGTCGCGATGACCACCACGTTCTGAGTTCTCGTGAACCCATCCATAGCGGTGAGGAGCGTTGCCACCACCCGTCGGGAGACCTCGTGGGAGTCTGTGTCCCGCCTGGGCGCGACGCTGTCGATCTCATCGAAGAAGATCACTGCCTTCGGTTGGCTACGAGCGTGGTCGAACAAGCGCCGAAGGACCAACTCGCTATCTCCGACCCATTTGCTGAAGATCTCCGGCCCGCGGATCTCGTAGAAGGCGGCTCCAGCTTGATTGGCGATGATCTGCGCGAGCATGGTCTTGCCAGTGCCAGGCGGACCGGTGAAGAGGACACCCTTGATCGGCGGCGTGCCGATTTCATCAAAGCTAGCTCGGTCGTTGATCGTTGTCTCGACGAGATCTCGAGCCCGCGCGACCACGTCCGGCTGCCCGACGAAAGCGTCGAAATCGAGTCCGTCAGGATCAGGGTGACGTGCAAACCCCGCGACAAGGTCATCGGTTGGTGTCTCGTGCTCACGAGAGGTGACCGGAAACTCGTGAAGCACGCGGACCACGCCGCGGCTTTCAGCCCACTCAACCGTATTCCCGACCTTGTAGTTACAGCCATTCGTAGTTGTCATCCGGATCGAGAGGTCCGTCTCTATCAAGGTGAAGTCAGCCTGCTTGAGGCGGACCACGCCGATGCGACGCTCCTCGGGCCACAGCTCGTGGGGCACGACTTGGAAGCGATCCGCAGCGGGGCTGATCAGAATGACGTCGCCAGCAGTGGCGATGGGACCGCTACCCGTAATCGTGGCGACGTTTCCGTTACGAAACTCGATCCAGACGGCGCCGTCGACCGCCACATGGCGGACGCGCGCGAGCGTCCCTCCCTCGTCTAGGTTGATCGTCGGAGCGACTGCTTCGTCATCTTGCGGCATCGAGGACATCGGGTCAGGCAAGTGTTACGTGTGCGGCGGCGTGACCTGCGTTCGTTGGGCTGCGCATCTAGTTCGATCATGAGCACTACATGAGGCCTGCACGCGGTTTTCGGCAGACACCGGGCCTCAGCGGTCGAACCGTCGTGCCCGTTGCTAGGTCGCCACGGTTCCTTATTGAGCTTCTGCGCTTAGATGGCCGCGGTGGTCTCGGGGAGACTCGCGAAGGGGATGCCCGTTGCCGTACACGCCTGCTGCCAGGTGATGTTCCCCAGGTAGTGAGCGAGCAGCTCTTCGCGCTCGGACGCATCAAGGTGTGGGGCGCTCGCGGTCAGACAGGTGTCACGCGCCGCGTCGGTACCGCCGGCGTCGGAAGTCTCGGAGATCAGAACCGACGCCCACGCTCGCCCGTCGGCCAGGTAGCGGGCGGCCTCGAGGTTGCGGACCAGCTGCGAGCGCGTGGGGTACCACTCGGTCGTCGCCGATAGCGGCTCGGTGCGCTTGCCCTCGACCGTCACGACGAGCTTGTCGGTCATCAGCAGGCAGTCGAGCATCGACGGGCCTTCGAAGCGCCTCCACTCGCGCAGGCGAGGTGAGCGGGTGTCGATGCAGTGGTGCGCCTGTTGCTGCGCGTCGGGCGGGTAAGCGTCACGGGCGGCTGTAGCCAGAGGCACCGCGGCGTCAGTCCAAGTTGCGGCAGGACGTCACTGGGTCCGGTTATGGTCGGTGCGAGGTTGGCTGTCAGGTGCATGGCCTGCCCGACGACCCTGCACCCGCGATGGCTGACGAACCCACCCTCGACCACGAGCTGTTCAAGCTCAGCCAGAGCACCCGCTCACTCGGCGTCGAGGGCGGGCTGTCGCTGTTGCTCGCTCTCGTACATTTGCGGTACCGCTCGATGCTCACCGCCGCTGGCGAGCCGTGGCGGCAGCTGATGGGCCACGGCCCCACTGAAGACCTCGGAGAGATTTTCGCCAGGGCGCTGCATGAAGGCGACTGGCGCTACGAATCGGTGCTGCAGGTCTCGCCGCGCATGCGCACCGGTGAGCTTGCCGTTGCCATCGACCAGCTAGACGTCGTGCTTCGACACCGATGCGAGGAACTCGGCGACACCCGAGCGGGTCACGCCGATGTGTTCGAGGCGCTCCTGCGGCAGGCGCCGCGCAGCCAGAGCCGCAGTTGGGAAGCGAGCACGACGCAGCACGACGTCGCGGAACTCATGGTCCGCCTCTGCGACAGTCCGCTCGGAACGGTCATCGACCCTGCCGTCGGACTCGGCTCGGCGTTGCTCGAGGCACGAGCGGCGGGAGCTGAACAGCTCGTGGGATGGGACATCAACGCGTCGGTCCTTGATCTTCTGCGTCTCCGCGCCGATCTCGCCGACGCGAACCTCCGCGTCGAGGATCGCAGCGCGCTCGGGGAGTTGTTCGAGCACGAGCGTTTCGACACGGTGCTAATGGCGCCGCCCTGGGGGCTTCGGCTCACGCATCCCGCTGAGGTCGCACCCGAATGGCTCGGCTGGGGCAAAGCGTCGTTGGATCTCGTCTGGCTCCGCGTCGCCGAACGCCTGATGCGCCGCCAGGCCGTGATCCACCTCCCACTCGGCCAGCTCGCCCGCGAGGGAGCGGCGCGGCAACGCGCCGACCTCCTTCCGCATGTCACCGCGGTCGTTGCGCTTCCGCCGGGCGCCGGCGCGGGCACCGGAATCCGTTCGGCTCTGGTTGTTCTTGACCGTGAGCCACGTCCAGGCCTGCTCATGATGAGTCTCGAGGGCTCCGTCGCGCCGGCGGGTCGCCGTGGCGAGCTTGAACTCGACGCGGTGGGCGAAGCGGTCGGCTTCCTGCGCGACTGGCGAGCTGGCCGGATGCCGGATGGGTTCCATCAGCCAGGCAAGGTCCGCGCGCTTCAGCCGGCAGATCTCACGGACGACGGGTCTGCTGCAGGGATAGGTGACACCTGATCTGTCTGGTCGAGAGACCGGCTGAAAGGATGTCGCTGTGCCGAAGCCGTTCCCCAAGGAGTTCCGTGAAGACGTCGTCCGGGTCGCCCGAAATCGAGACTCGAAGACGACGATCGAGGAGGTCGCCAAGGACTTCGGGATCCACGCCACGACGCTGACCACCTGGTTGCGTCGGGCCGATGTCGAGGACGGCGTGAAGCCCGGAGTGACCGACGAGCAGAACGCTGAGCTGCGTGAGCTGAAGCGCCGCAACCGGCTGCTGGAGCAGGAGAACGAGGTGCTGCGCCGCGCGGCGGCGTACTTGTCGCAGGCCAATCTCCCGGGAAAATGATGTACCCGCTCGTCCGCGAGCTCGCCGTCGACGGTGTCCCCGTCACGGTGACGTGCCGGGTCCTTCAGATCGCTCGACAGCCCTATTACCGCTGGCTGGCCAGTCCCGTCGGCGAGGCCGAACTGGTGCGGGCCTACCGCGCCGACGCGCTGTTCGACGCGCACCGTGACGATCCCGAGTTCGGCTACCGGTTCCTCGCCGACGAGGCCCGCGAGGCCGGCGAGGCGATGGCTGACCGGACGGCGTGGCGGATCTGCTCACAGCACGGGTGGTTCTCGGCATTCGGCAAGAAACGCGGCCGCAACGGTAAGAAGCCCGGCCCGCCCGTCCACGACGACCTCTGCGCGGTGGTCGACGAGCACGGCAGGGTTCGCCACGCGTTCACCGCCGACGCCCCGAACCAGCTGTGGCTGTCGGACATCACCGAGCACACCACCGCCGAGGGCAAGCTGTACCTCTGCGCGGTCAAGGACGCGCACTCCAACCGGATCATCGGCTACTCGATCGATTCCAGGATGAAGTCCCGGATCGCCGTGGCCGCCCTGACCAACGCCGTCGCCCGGCGCGGAGACGTCGCTGGCTGCGTGCTGCACACCGACCGCGGCTCGCAGTTTCGAAGCCGCAAACTCGTCCATGCCCTCAACCGCCATCACATGGTCGGATCAATGGGCCGCGTCGGCGCCGCCGGCGACAACGCCGCCATGGAGAGCTTCTTCTCGCTCCTGCAGAAGAACGTCCTCGACCGCCGGCCCTGGGCCACCCGCGAAGAGCTGCGGATCGAGATCGTGACCTGGATCGAGCGGACTTACCACCGCCGCCGACGCCAAGCCGCACTCGGTCGATTGACCCCGATCGAGTTCGAGACCATCATGACCACACCGGCCCTCCAGGCCGCCTAACCCAACCTGTCACCAACTCCTGCAGCAGACCCGACCTGTCGCTCGGCCCAAGCCGATACGTCGGCCAGGGTGAAGAGGTCCGCGTCGCCCGTCCCGAAGCGGACGGACGCCTGCTCCGAAGCGTCGAGCTCGAGAACGTCAAGAGCTTTGGAGCCGCCGCGACCGCCGAGCTGGCACCCATCACGTTGATTTACGGGCCAAACGCGTCGGGCAAGTCGACGCTGCTGCAGTCGCTCATGCTGGCGAAGCAGTCACTCGAAGAGGGTGGCCTGCTCCTGAACGGAAGCCACACGCGCCTCGGAGGGTTCTCGGCGCTCATCCACCGCCATGACCTTCAGCGCGAAGCGCGCATCCGCCTAGAGATGGACATCCCCGACCGGTGGGAGCTCGGAAGCGAGGTCTTCTCCCCGGCACTGACCCGCACCCTCGAGATGCGCATCCGGTCCGGCCTCGCCGGCGCTGCCGAACTGCACGAGGTCGTAATCGGCGCCGGCGATGACCACTTCACGTTTGCCGTGGACGAGGAAGGTAACTGGCAGCTTGCTGCCGATCAGGCGGTCAACCTCGTCGCGGCTATCACCGCCCCGGAACGGGTCTGGCATGCCAAGCCGGCGGCGAAGACGCTGTCGGCGTCCCGCAGCCGCGACGTTCGGCGCATCTTGAAGCGCGCGGAACATGAAAGCGTGCGGTTCGGCGCGGCGGGCCTGCTGCCGGAGCGGCTCGACGTCGACCTCAGCCCGTGGGCTGACGGTATGAGCGTCGACAGCAGCCAACTGGCCGAGACGAGCCTTCGGCGCGCCAGCAACGTGTTGGATGCAGCCCGCGCTGAGCTGGAGCGCTTGCTACGCGAGATGGGCTACCTCGGACCGGTCCGGTCGGCGCCGCGTCGCACCTATGAGCGCGGCGCTGTGAGCCGATACCGGACGCTGGACCCCGAGGGGGCGACGGCCGCCAACTTCCTCTTCGACAATCCATCCGAGGCGCGCGAAGCTGACCGCTGGCTCGCGGCTCTGAAGATCCCGTACAGCATCCAGGTCCACGCGCTCGAGTCAGCCCATCCCGGCGTCGGGGACATCCTCCACGTCGAACTGTCAGACCGGCGCTTCTCTCCGCCGGTGCCCGTGAGCCCCGCCGACGTCGGCTTCGGCGTCAGCCAGGTGCTGCCGCTGGTGGTCCAGTTGCTCGCGGCGCAGGATCAAGTGGTCTGCATCGAGCAGCCCGAGATCCACCTGCACCCACGCCTGCAGGCGGAGTTCGCCGAACTCCTCATCGAGTCCACGTTGGCGGAAGGACGCGCCAACCAGGTCATCGTCGAGACTCACAGCGAGCACCTGGTCCTGCGGCTGCAGCGCCGCATCCGCGAGGGTTCGCTGGACCCCGACGACGTGTCCGTGCTGTACGTCGACCTCAACGAGGTGGAGCAGGAGGCCTCCATCCGGCGGCTGCGTTTTGACCGTCACGGTCGTTTCATCGACCGCTGGCCGGGCGGCTTCTTCGACGAGCGGTTCGCGGAGATCTTCGACGTGGAGCATCTCCCGAAGCTGCCCGCCTTCAACCGCGATGACGACGAGGAGGAAGAAGAAGCGCCCGAGGAGAGCCGGGCTTGATCACCACGGTCGTCCTCAGCGGAAGCGCCGTCATCGATCTACGAGCAGTTACAGGATCGCCCGACGAAGATCTCCTGATCGCGCTCAACCGACGCTTCCTCGACCTGCTTCTCAGACACGGGATCCTGACCGGCAGCACCGAGGAGCTCCGCCGACTCAACGCTGCGACGGACGCACTCGACGACGACGACCGTGCCGCGTGGCAAGAACTGCTCGTCCACTTGGAGCGAAACCGGCGCCTGTTTGCCGCCGACCAGCCGCCGCCACCGAGCTGCTTGGACGATGCCGCCGCCCTGTCCGACGTATCGACCCTCGTACCTCACGGCGAACATGTAGCCGTTGTCGACACGACACGCGCCGCGGTCCTTGGCCTGACCCCCAGGGTGCCCGCCACCGATGTCGCCGGCCAAGAAGTGGTGCGCAGCCGCAGCTGCACCGAGTCGCCGCGCCTACGAAATCTCGAGGCGCTCGCGCTGCGACACATGCACCCGGCGGGCGTCACCCGCAACCAGTTCTTCCGCGAGGTGCTCAGGCCCTTGGCCGAAGTCAGTCAAGAGGTTCTCATCGCCGACCGGTACCTCTTCACTGAACTGGAGCATCGCGCCGGGCGCTCCAACGCGCGATTGCCCGAGCACGTCGGCTGGCTGCTCGATCAGCTCGGTAAGACCAGTCTGCCGGACACGAAAGTCATCCTCGCCGGCGGTGTGGGGGAAGGCGGACAGCCCGCCGATCTGCGTGCCGCAGCCCAACGCGTCTTCGAGGCTTGGGGATCCACGCGAGGGCGAGTGACGTGCGTCGAGGTACGCACTGCCCACTGGCCCGACTTCAGCTTCCGCAGCCAGCTGGCGCACGACCGCCACATCGCTTTCGACTGCGGCTTCGCGATCCAGATGCTCGCCGGCTTCAACCGGTTGCGCGACAAGACCTTGTGGGACCCCAATGGCACCTCCTGGTCGTACGTCACTGACCCGCAGGCCTTTGAGGCGTTGCGCGACGCCGAGCAGCGCATCCGCCAGGCCGATGGCAGCGCTTCGACTCAGGTCAGCTAAGACGGCGATGATCCTGAAGCACGGGAAACCGTCATGACGGAAGCTCCCGTATTCGAGCGTGCGTGCGCGCTAGCCTTCCCGGCGCTGTACGCCATCGAGGCCACATCGGACTGGACATACCGGGATGCGGGCCACCTGATGGACACCGTCGTCCGGCACTCCCTGCCGCGACGGCGCGTAGCGCCGTTGATGGAGGCGTCGCTTGGCATCGCGCTCCAGGTCAGCTATTACCTGACGGAAGGGTACGGCGGGATGACCGAGGTCGAGGAGATGCTTGACAGCTGGACACAGGCACTCGGCGGGTATACCCGGCGCGAGCTCCGCGTGAGCTTGGCCGCCGCCGTCGATGAGATGGCACCGCTATGCACGCAATTCGCGGCTCGCGTGGCGGATCCCAAGGCGGGCTGGCACACCCCGCCTGGCTACACCTACCGCCTGCAGGAATTATCGGGTGAGGTGACTAGTAGCGCGGCAGTCTTGTTGGTGTTGTGAATCGCGCGTTCGCTGTCGTCGACCGAAGAAGGGCCGCACGGAGCGGTGCCACCCTCATGGGCAGCCGACGCTGCGGGAGCGAGACTCGCGCTAGTTGCATCCTCGAGCACCATCGCAGCTGTGCTGCATTCCGCGGAGAACTGAGAAGGGCCAGTCGATTAGCTCCGCGATGCCCTCCATGTCGTTGTCCGCGAGCCACCCCACCACTGCGGGTTCTAGAAGCCAGAGAAGGACGCAGATTCCCAGGAACCAGGCCATCGCCGCCCAGATGCTCATCGACTCATGAGGCGGGGGAGACGGGTCGGACTGGCTCGCGGACACGGTCACGCGAGGTTCGTGTCGGTCGTCCTCGCCTCGCCAGACCTGGAGGCGCAACCCGCAGGTCGTGCACTGTGCGGACCAACTGAACCCCGGAACGATGTCGGGCGCGTATCGCAGTGTCTGAGCGGCACCGCAGGAACACTGGAAGTCCGGCCAGCCCATGCTCATACCGTGCTGCTGCAGCTCACCGGCTGCCTCGAAATCCTGAGTGGCGCACGAGATTCGTCGGGGATACGTCGCGTTCCGCGACTATCTTCTCGCGCCGGTGAATTCGGGTTGTGGTGAGTCTTCGCACACCGCGCGGAACGCGTCGTAGCTCGAGGTAGTAGCCGGCGTCATCCCGGGCAGGGCAGGCTAGAGGCGAGCCGGAGGGTTGAAGATGGTGAGCAGGCACCTCATGCGGTCGCCGCCACCTCAGGCTGCAGGAGATCAGAGGTGGCGCATCGGAGCAGCGAGGCGACCGCGAGGATCTGACCAGCAGAGAACTCCCTGCGGCCCGCTAGGGCCTGCCTCCATTGGCCTGTGGTGCACTTGGCGGCGCGGGCGAGAGCGTCGTCGCGAACCTTTGTCTCGGCGCGCCGGGCGCGGATAGCCATCGTGTCCAGCCCGGCGCCGGCGGGCGGGGCCGGGGCAACGGAGTTGTCGTCGCCGGCGAGCCACTCGATGCTCACCTGCGCGTCGACAGCGAGGGCGATTGCCTCGCTGAGCGGCAAGCGACCGAGTTCGCGGCCGCTCAAGACCTCGTCACGTCGCGCGCCTTCGACAGCCGGATGAGCCGCCTCGCTGGGGACCTGTGCGGCGCGAAGTTCAGCCAGCTCGTGGCGGCAGATGGCGGCGGCGTCCAGAACTGCCTGCCAGGTGGTGAAGCGCTTGAGGACGGTGCCGATGGCGGGCAGCCCGAGGTCGGCCGGCATCTTGCCGGGCTGTCGACGGCGCTGGGCCCACTGCCACATGACGTAGTCCTGCGAGGACGGGACGCGCAGCAGCGAGCGCGCGCAGCGCCGGACCGCGTCGATGCAGCCGTCCTCCGAGTACAGCGGCACACCGCGAGAAGCGTGGACGGGCGTGGCCCAGGGTCGGCCAGGACCGATGGTTGAGCCATCGGGCTGCAGGCCGTACGCGGCCCGGCAGGCCTTGTGCCAGCCGCCGAACCGTCGGCCGAGTGTTTCGGCGGCCGGGCTCCCCGCTGGGCGCAGCCGGTCATAGAGGGAAGCGTCGACAACCGGGGTGCCGATCCGGTCCCGCGAGCGCTTGCGCAGCGAGCGGATCTCGTCGGCGAGCAGGTGGCGTTCTTCCCGTGGCAGGCGATCCCGATGCCGTTCGAGAAGGTAGAGCTCGGAAGCCAGCTGGCGCAGGACAACCGGATCGTCGTAGGGCTCGCCGTGTTTCTCGAGGAGATCCGCCAGGGGCCCGAGCTCGGCGACCCGTCGCCGTGCCGGCGAGTCGGGCTCCTGCAGCTGGAGCGTCAGGGCGCGCTCCAGCCGGACACGGCCGTCCATCGACAGCTGGGCGATGGCAGTCATGGCCATGGCCGCCATCACGTCCGGCCGCGGATCGCCGAGGCTCGGACCCACGGCGCTCACGTCGCGATCTCGAGCCGCGGGTCCCCGGCGAGGAACGGCGCGTCCGGCTGCTCTCGGTGACGGGCCAGCGCTGTGGTCGCTTCCTTCCAGGAGCCGAAGTACTCCAGGAACGTCTGGTAGATCGGCAGGCTGCGGTCCTGGCTACCGGCGACGGCTGTACCGACCTTCGTGCGGCGCCATTTGGCATACGCGGTGGTGGTGAGGCGCTGCTCGATCTCCTGGTCGACGCGGTCGAGGATGAAGACGAGCTCGTAGGGCGACCAGCGCTTCTCCGATCCGCCGAAGCTCTTGGGCTGGTGGCTGCGGGTTGCGCGGCCACCGAGACGGTCGAGGTTCGCCTTGGCGAGCGCGTCATCCCAAGAGCCGTAGTTGCGGATCAGAGTGGGGGAGCCCGGCAGCGCCGGAACGGGCTCGCCGCGCTCCGCTGCGCCGTTCTGCTGCGCCTGGCGCCAGGCGTCGTACTCGCGCTGTCGCGGTGAGCGGCCCGTCGCCCCGGCACAGGACAGCAGGGCGTCGCGTGCCTCCGCGTCGGTGTAGCGGTAGGAGGCTGCGCGGACGTAGCCGCCGGCCTGGGCGTCGGCGGTCTCGGTGGGTTCGTCGCCTGCAGAGGCGATGAGGCCCGCGGCTGCCAGCGCACGCGGCCAGGTCACGAAGTGGCGCTTGAACGGCACGACCGAGTTGGGGATGTCCGGGTCCGCGAAGTGTTCGTCGCGACGCGCCCACGCCACGTAGCGCGACATCGTCGGGACACCGCCGAGCTCACGAGCACACAGCCTGAGTGCATCGATGGCTCTGCCTCGCCGGATGGTGCGTCGCTCGATGACGAGGCGGTCGCCGTCGGGCACCGCGGCGATGCGCGCGCGGCGCAGCGCGTCGTTCCAGCTTCCCGCACCCAGCCAACGGCGGACGCTGGTGTCCTCCGGCCAGCCGGCGGTCAGGTTGACAGCTCGCAGACGGCGGTACGCCTCGACGCTGAGATGCGCCTCGTTGTCGTCCTCGAGGAGCAACTCGAGGGCCTCATGCAGCGCACGGACTGGCCGTGGCCTCGCGGGCCGCTGAGGAGCTGGTTGTCTCCGCGGTGGCGAGGTGCTCGCGCAGTTGGGCCAGCAGCAGGTGCTGGGCGGGAGGGGTCAGCTGGCGGACGAAGGTCCAGACCGTCGCGGCGGCCGGGTCGTCGAAGAGAAGGTGATCGCGGTTCATGCCTTCGTCCTACGACGGCTCGGCGGCGGCGCACAACCGTTCCCATCATCTCCTCTTCGGCATCCTGTGGGGAGAACGACCCGGCCATTTGCAGGGCTTTTGCCGCTGTTCTCACGTTCCGCGGGTGCCAGGCCCCCGGACGGTGGGCGGGCAACTTGAGAACGCCCCAAAAGGCCCGAACGCGAGAACGCGCAGTTCAACCTGCTCAGAAGCGATTTCTAGCCGCCCGAACCAGGAACGTGAGAACAGCCCGGGCAGGCGTAGACTCGCGCCTGTGAGCGTCGGAGCCGCGATCGCCGTCGGAGCCGTGCTGGGACTCGCGCTCGGCATCGTCCTGAGCGTGACGACCGATCTCCCGTTCGCACCCGAGGGCGGGCTCGT
>JAOPZD010000248.1 GCA_025964295.1 Conexibacter sp. | reverse complement strand
GCCGGAGCCACCGCTGGAGCGCTTCGCCCGCCGCGTCCTGGACCGCCTCGCCGGCCGCCGCTAGCGCGCAGGGTGCCTGCTCAGGCCGCGGCCTCGAGCGCGGCGAGCTTGTCGCGGCCGCCCCTGGTGAGCGTGAGGCCGTTGGGCCCGCGGGTGAGCAGCTTCTGCTTGTCGAGGTAGGTGCTGACGGCGGCGGTGACGGTCGCCGGCGGGAGGCCGGTCCGGCTCGCGATCTCGGCGGGCTCGGTCGCGCCGTTGCGCACCGCGCGCAGGATCGCGGCCTGGTTGGCGCCGGGCGGCCTACGCGGCGCACGTGGCGCCGATGCCTTGCCGCCGCGGCCGCCGCCCGCCGGCGCCGCGCCGAGCGCGATCAGGTCCTCCTCGATCTGCGCGAGCTCGGCCAGCGGCCCCTTGACCTGCTTCTGCAGCAGCGCCCGCCGGTCCTTCAGCTTCTTGATGGTCTCGCGCAGGATCGGGCTGGCCACGGCGTGTATTACAGCGCAGCCGCGAGTTCCTGTTTGGCGCGGCGCGGTCGCGTGGCCCTGCGGCGGCATGACGTGGGACCCTGCGCGCCATGGACGCCACGATCGAGGTGGTCGACCGGGGACGGCGCATCGCGTTCTCGTTCGACGACGTCCTGAGGTACCACGGCCCCGGCTCGCCCGGCGGCGCGGCGATCGGCTTCAAGGCGCTCGAGCGTGCGCTGGCGCTGCTGGGACCGCCAGCGGAGCCGCCCGAGCGCCGCGCCATCGTCATCGCGACCGCGTTCGGCGGCCCGGGCGCGCGCGACGCGTTCGAGCTGGTCACGCGCGCCGTCACCGGCGACCGCTTCCGGCTGGACCCGGCGCTGGCGCGGCCGCAGCGCGGTCGCGTGCTGGAGCGCTTCGTCTTCCGGATCGGCCTCGGCGAGCGCGCCGTGACCCTGCTGCTGCGCGACGGCTTCGTGACCGAGGAGTTCATCGACCTCGCCCGCGCCGAGTCCCGCGACGCCGAGCAGGAGCGGCGCCTCGGCGCGCTCAAGCTCCAGCTCGCCGAGCGCGTCCTGGCGCGGCCCGCCGCCGAGGTCTACGACGTCGACGGCGCGGCGGCCTGACCGCGCGCGTGTGTGTGGCCTTCGGCCGCAGCGCGCCCCGAGGTCAGCCGCCGGCCACGTCGCGGCGCAGGAAGCTCAGGTACGCCACGCCCAGGCAGGGCACCGAGTACAGGGCGCAGACCCACGCGGCGCGGATCACCGGCGCCCAGTCGGCCGGCGTGCGCAGGAAGCCCTGCCAGGCGTTGAACTGGGTCGGCAGCAGGTAGGGCTTCAGCGCGCCGAGGCCCGGGATGATCGTCACGAGCTGCAGCAGCAGGCTGATCATCAGCGCGCCGACCACCGCCGCGGCCGAGTTGTGGGTGATGGTCGACAGCAGCACCGCGATCGACGCCACCGCGATCAACGGGAGCAGGTACACCAGCAGGCTCGCGCCGATGAGCAGCAGGGCGCGGCTGGCGCTGACCGTGGTCCCCGACAGCGTGACGAGCGGATGGAAGCCCGAGGCGATGATGCCGCCGACCACCGCGGTGAAGCCCATCACGGCCAGGGCCACGACGGCGTAGGTCAGCGAGGCCAGGACCTTGGCGGCGAAGATCCGGCCGCGGCCGACCGACCGCGTGAGGATCGTCTTCAGCGTGCCGTTGTGGTCCTCGGCGGCGACGATGTCGCCCGACACCAGCGCGGTGATCAGCGGGAACAGCCAGTAGGACCCGAAGATCAGGATCACCGGCGGGATCGCCAGCCCGGACTGGCGCACGTAGCGGCCGAACGGCACGTCCTCGGGCTGGCCGGACTGCAGGCTGAGCGCGACGACGAAGATGATCGGCACCAGCGCGGCGGCGCCGAGGCCGAGGTAGGTGCGCTTCTGGGCGACGAGCTTGCGCAGCTCCCAGGCGTAGACGGTGCGCAGGGCGGGCATCACGTCGCCTCCGGAATCGGCGTCGCGTCCGCCGCGACCGGGTCGTCCTCGGTGAGGCGGAAGAACAGGTCCTCGAGCGTGGCGGTGTGCGGGGCCAGCGCGCGGATCGCCAGCCCGGCCTCGACGAGCGCGACCGACAGCGCCGCCGCCGCGTCCTCGGTGGCCTCGAAGCGGATCTCCAGCGGCTCGGGCCGGATGTGCTCGATCCCGGGCCGCGCGCGGCAGACCTCGACGGCGCGCGCGTCGTCGGTCGTGCGCAGCCGCCACTCGCCGCCGGCGGTGCGCTTGAGGTCGTCCAGCGCGCCCTCGAAGACGATCCGCCCGGTCCGGACGATCGCCACCCGGTTGCACAGCTCCTCGACCTCGGCCAGCAGGTGGCTGGACAGCAGGACGGTGGTCCCGGCCAGCGACAGGCGGGCGACGAGCGCGCGCATGTCGCGCATGCCGGCCGGATCGAGCCCGGTGGCGGGCTCGTCGAGCAGCAGGAGCCTGGGGTCGCGGATCAGCGCGGCGGCGACGCCCAGGCGCTGGCGCATGCCGTGCGAGTAGCCGCCGACGCGGTGGCGCTGGCGGGCGGTCAGCTCGACCACGTCGAGCGCTTCGTCGATGCGCCCGGCGGCCTCGCGGCCGTCCAGCGCGGCGAGCAGCTCGAGGTTCTTGCGGCCCGACAGGTAGGGGTA
>JAOPZD010000236.1 GCA_025964295.1 Conexibacter sp. | reverse complement strand
ATCCCGCAAGACCGAAGACGAGCAGAAGGAAGAGAGCCTGGAGGCCCGCCGCCTCACCTCGGGCGAGCAGGACAAGACCTCGGGGAAGGTAGACGAGGACGAGACCGAGCTAGCCGAGTCGTATGAGCTTCCCGGCGCGGATCTCTCCCACGAAATCCTCTCCATCGAGGTCACGCCAAAGCAGACCGACGAGTTCACCTGCACAGCCTGTTTCCTCGTTCAGCACGAATCTCGACGGTCGTCGCCGGCCGCCGACCTCTGTGACGACTGCGCCTAACGATCGACGGCTCATCTCTGGGCGCTGGCGCGGGAGGCAGCCAGATCCGATCTCGCCGCGGAACCGCGCGAACGGTCGTGCGCGTCTTGACCGGCGGACAGAGAACCGGGACAGGTTCCCGGCCCTTCAGTCCAGACAGAACTCGTTGCCCTCAATGTCCTGCATGACGATGCACGAATCGGTGCCGTCGTACAGTAGTCGCACACGTTCTGCGCCGAGCGGTAGCAGTCGCTCGCACTCGGCCTCGAGTGCGGCTAGGCGCTCTTCGCCGACGAGCCCGGTGCCGACCCGCACGTCGAGGTGCACCCGATTCTTGACGACCTTGCCCTCCGGCTCGCGCTGGAAGTACAGCCGCGGCCCCGCGCCCGTGGGGTCCAGCGCCGCCGCCCACCCGCCCTGCTCGGCGTCGTACTCTGCCCGGTAACCCAGCGTCTCGGCCCAGAAGCGGGCGACGCGCACGGGCTCCGCGCAGTCGAAGGTGACCTGGAACTGCTTGACCGATGACATGGGTCCAAACCGTATTGGCGCGTGCTGCTCGCCGCGACCCATATTCGATCACCGCGCGCCACGGCCATCCGCCGCGATCCGCGCGCGCTTGAGCATGCGTCATACCGCTGGCATTGACGCGGTTGCCCGGGCCGTCCCACACGGGATCCGCTTCTGGCGACGGCGCCGCCCCTCATCCCCGCGGACTTCACCGGCGCCGTACGTCGTTCCGCTTACGGAACGACCGCATCTGCTTGTTATGCCGATGAGCGGATGCAGCGCGCATAGGGTCATCGCTATGACGGCGTTCGACGGACAGTGGGCCGCACAGGTCTGTCAGTCGTGCGATCCGGTCTTCGCGACGGCTGATGTTGGGTTTGTTCGGCAGCGCTTCGCAGAGGACCAGGAAGACCGGCATGTGGGTTCGATCTTCTGGGAGGCTGACCCGGCGAAGTTCGCGGACAGGCATCCGGACAGCGGCATCATCGAGTCCTACGGCGAGGATCAGTGGAGCGGCGTGGGATGTATCGACTACTGGTTGTACGTCGACGCCGAGGACGCGATCTGCCGCCTGAGTGTCGAAGGTTGGAACCTGCCAGAGATCCTGCTCAGAGCCACCGGACATGGCGGGATGGACGGCATGGCCGTTGCGGCGGTCTTCGCCAGAATCCTTGGCGTTCCGTGGCCATTGAGGGGCTAGCGGCCATCCGGACATCAGCGTAAGTCGTTTTGTGTCAAGGGGGGCTGCTGCACCAACAGCGGATCGCGGCTGTCCGTGCGTAGTGGCCCGACGGAACCGCGGTCTGAGACTCCGCCATAGTGCATTGTTGCGCGAAGGGACACGGAGGACAGTCATGCCACGGATGATCATCACCACCGCGAACGCTCCGAGTTCGCCGCTCTACAGCCAGGGAGTCAAAGCCGGACCGCACGTGTTCGTCTCCGGAACGGTCGGAATCGACCCCAGCACCGGCAGCCTGGTTGGAGAGACGATCCATGAGCAAACTCGACAAGCGATGACGAACTGCCAGGCCATTCTTCAAGCCGCCGGCGCAAGCCTGGACGACGTCCTCGAAGTTGGGGTCCTGCTGACGAACCCCGCCGACCTCACTGGCCTCAACGAGGAGTACGCGCGGTGGTTCCCGGCCGAGCCGCCGACCCGCTACGTCGCCAAGCTCGGGGTCGAACTGCCCGGCCTGCTCATCTCGATCCGCATGACTGCGTTCGTCGCAGCCTAGTGCTGCGGCGCAAGATCGATTGCAAGTGAAATCGGCAGATCCAGACGCCTTCTCGCGGCCGTTGGACGCAAACGCAAACTGGCTGGTACCCAACCCTGACGGCACTGGCCGAAACCCGCCAGAGTTGACGCCTCAGCGCACCTAGCGTCGAGCGCATGAGTGAAACGACTGCCCGAGAAGCAACTGACCAGAGCGCCGAGGGGTTCGGCTCGACAGCCATCTCGACCCTGACCATGGCCGCGGCCGTGGCGACATCGACCTCCTATGTCCTGCAGCCGGAACTGCGCGCCGTCGCCGGCGATCTCGGGACCAGCGTCTCCGGGATCGGAATCGTGGCGAGCGCACCCATCTTGGGCTACCTGGTCGGGTTGGCCCTTCTGGTCCCGATGGCCGATCGGGTGCGTTCGAACCGTCTCATCGCGGCGCAATTGAGCGGGCTCGGCGTGACGATGGGGCTCGCCGCGATCGCCCCGAACGCAGCAGTCCTGGCCGCAGTGCTGCTGCTCTCCGGGCTATGTGCCAGCACCGGGGCACAGATGAGCAGCCTGGCCGGCCGGTATGCCGGCTCGTCGAGCAAAGGGCAGGCGGTCGGGACCGTCACCGCAGGGATCTCCGCTGGCATAGTTCTCGGCAGGATCGTCGGTGGCGCGCTCGCAGACGCCATGGGGTGGCGCGGCATGCTGGCCACCTTCCTTGCTGCCACCTTCGCTCTCGCGGCCGCCTCGCTGATCTCACTTCCGCGCAGGTCGCTACCGACACGAGAGGCATACTCCGAGGTGATCCGCGGGTTGCCGCGCTTGCTGGCGACCGACCGAAGACTGCTGAGCGCCGCGGCTGCCGGTGCGTTGTGGTTCTTCGCCTTCAGCCTTGTCTGGGTCGCGTTGTCTCTCGCACTCGCCGCGCCACCGCTTTCTCTGTCGGCCAGCCGGATCGGGCTCTACTCCCTTGCCGGCCTTCTCGGTGTCCTGGTGACACCACTCGCCGGTCGGATGGCCGACCGGTGTGGCACCCGCCGAGTGGTCACCGGCGGACTCGCCGTGGCCGTAGCCAGCACGATCACCATGTCGCTGACCCTCGAGCGGACGCTGCCGCTGCTGATCGGTCTCGCACTCTTCGACGCCGGCCTGTTCGCCGCGCAAGTCGCGAATCAGTCCCGGGTCCTGACCCTCGACCTCGAACGTCCCGCCCGGTACAACAGCGCTTACATGGTGGTCTACTTCGTAGGAGGGACTGCAGGAACCGCCCTCGGCGGAACCCTCGTCGAGGTGGCTGGATGGCGGTCCGCCTGCCTGATCGCCGGCGGCGCGATCCTCCTCGCCATGCTCATGACCCTGCGAGCAATCCGACCTGCGCCACGATGAAGCACCCGGTTGGTTGAGCGAAAGCAGCGAATCGACCAGCACACCGGGCGGCACAGTTCACCCGCAAAGTTCGGCGTGCCGACGGCCTCGCCGCAAGTCAATCCCTCAGAGAGGCGTCGGGGCGCAGGGCGGAGCCAGTCACGCAGCCCGCCTACAGCCGGATCATCCCTGCAGCGACCTCACCGACCGCCGCAACGGGGATAGCCGTCGCGGCATGCTCGAGCACGAGCAGCCGTGCGCCCGGGATCTCGGGCGCGAGCGCTTCGCCGTTGCCGATGGGGAAGAATGGGTCGCGGCGACCGTGCATCACCAGCGCCGGGGTCGCGAGCTCCGACAGGCGCTCGCGCCAACGCGGTTTGCAGTCAAGCCGGGCGAACACCATGCCCAGCTGATTGGCCATCTGCACAGCGGGCTGTGTGCCCGGGGTGCGGTCCCACCTGCGCTCGGCGGTCGCACGCGCAACGGTGGGGTCGTCACCGAGGATCTCCGCGCCTGCGGCGGCAAACTCCGCCACCGCGGCGCGGTCTGACCAATCGGGCATCTGCTTGCGTTCAGCCAGATCGATCCCGACGATCGCGTTCGTCACCGGC
>JAOPZD010000229.1 GCA_025964295.1 Conexibacter sp. | reverse complement strand
CGCCCAGTCCAGCCGCCAGCCGCGGACGGCCATCGCGCCGACGACCAGCCCCAGCAGGATGAGATCGCTGAGTGGGTAGGCGGCGTTGGTCGCCACCGACTTCCAGTCGCCCCCGATGAGGTCGACGATCCCGGGCACGACGAGCGCGGCCGCGACCGCCGCGGTGGCCAGCGACGCGGTCACGCCGTCGACCCAGAGCCGCCTCGGCGCGCCGTGCACGCGCGAGCCCAGCACGCGCGCCAGCCCGGCGAAGGCCAGCACGGGGAACGCGAGGTAGCCGAAGTCGGCCGGCGAGGGGACCGGGATGCTCTCCTCGTCGAGCAGCACCGTGGTCCAGTAGACGTCGCCCGCCGCCCACGCCAGGATGCCCGCGGCGACCAGCAGCCAGCCGACGCGATCGGGGCCGCGGCGGCGCCACGCGGCGGCCGCGCAGGCCAGGCCCGCGCCGAAGTCGACGACGAGGTGGCTCGTGCGCCCGAAGAGGATCCCGCTCAGCGCGAAGCCGCCGGCGAGCTCGTTGAGCTCGAACACGGCCAGCCAGAGACCGAGCGCGGCGAGCGCCCAGAGGTGCCACGCAGGGTGTCGGGCTTCCCCCACACCACCGTCATCGGCCCGCGGGGTGCCCGGGTTGAGCCCCTAACCGATGATCTGCAGGTCCTTCGGCAGACCCGTGAGGACCTCGGCGCCGTCGTCGGTGACGATCGCGAGGTCCTCGATCCGGACGCCGATGGCGCCCGGGACGTAGACCCCGGGCTCGACCGTGACGACCTGCCCGGTCTCCAGCGTCGCCTCGGAGCGCTGCGACAGGCGCGGGCCCTCGTGGACCTCGGCGCCGACGCCGTGCCCGAGGCCGTGGCCGAAGTGCTCGCCGTGGCCCGCCGCGGTGATGATCTCGCGCGCCACCGCGTCGACCTCGCGGCCGCCCGCGCCGGCGCGCACGGCGGCCAGCGACTCGAGCTGGGCGTGCAGGACGATCTCGTAGATCTCGCGGTCGCGCGGGTCCAGCTCGCCGGTGGCGTAGGTGCGCGTGCAGTCCGAGGCGTAGCCGTCGAGCTGGGCGCCCCAGTCGATCGTCACCAGCGTGCCCTTGGGGATCTCGACGTCGCGCGGGACGGCGTGGGGCAGCGCGGAGTGCTCGCCGGAGGCGATGATCGGCGGGAACGACGCCGCCTCGGCGCCGGCCTTGCGCATCGTGACCTCGAGGTCGAGCGCGACGTCGCGCTCGGTGCGCCCGGCCAGCCCGCGGCCGAGGACCTCGGTCAGCGCGGCGTCGGCCAGCTTGGCGGCGGCGCGGATCTTCTCCTGCTCGCCCGCGTCCTTGACCGCGCGCAGCCGCTCGACCGCGCCGCCCGCGGTGACGAGCTCGACGCCCTCGGCCAGGCGCCCCGCCAGCGAGGCGTGGTCCTTGACCGACATCGTGGCGTCGTCGAAGCCCAGCTTGACCGTCGCGCCGTCGGCGTCCCCGCCGACGAACGCGGCGGCGGCCTGCAGGATCTCCTGGGCGATCTCGCGCCGCCAGCCGGCGTCGAGCTGCTCGCCCGATTGGGTCAGGTAGCGGAAGTCGGTGAGGAACAGCCGCTGGTCGCCGGGCCCGACCAGGGCCAGGCCGTTGGACCCCGTGAAGCCCGTGAGCCAACGGACGTTGACGAGGTTGGTGACCAGCAGCGCGTCGAGCTCGCGCTCGGCGAGCTGGGTGGCGAGGCGATCGGATCGGTCCATGGTCGTCACAGGTCAAGCTCCTCTTTGATGCGGATCAGCGCGGTGCGGTAGCCCTCGACGCCCTCGCCCTTGACCGTCGCGACGCAGATGTCGCGGATCACCGACACGCGGCGGAACTCCTCGCGCGCGTCGACGTCGGAGAGGTGCACCTCGACCGCGGGCAGGGCCGCGATCTCCAGCGCGTCGCGGATGGCCCAGGCGTAGTGCGTCCAGGCGCCGGGGTTGATGACGATGGCGTCGGCGAGCCCCTCGACGCGGTGCAGGTGCTCGACGAGGTCGCCCTCGTGGTTGGTCTGGAAGAAGCGCGGCTCGAGGTCGAGCTCGTGGGCGTAGCCGGCGATCTGCTGCTCGAGCTGGTCGAACGTCAGCGAGCCGTAGTGCTGGGCCGGGCGACGGCCGAGCATGTCGAGGTTGACGCCGTGGACGACGTCGACGCGGTTGCGCGAGCTGGTCACGAGGCGACCAACTCTCGCACGGCGAGCGCGACGTCGTCATCGGCCACGTCCTGGCCGTGGACGACGTCGCCGGGGCGGCGGACGAGCACGAACGGCGTGCGCGCGGTGTCCGTGCGCTTCTTGTCCAGGCGCGTGGCGGCGACGATCGCGCCGGGGTCGACGGCGTGCGAGGCGTCGAGCGTCACCGGCAGCCCGGCGCCGGCGAGCAGCGCCTCGACCTGGCCGCGCAGGTCCGACTGGCCGCTGAGGCGCAGCGCGGCGAGCAGCCCGAGGCCGACGGCCTCGCCGTGGCGCAGCGTCCCGTAGCCCAGCGAGGTCTCCAGCGCGTGGCCGACGGTGTGCCCGAGGTTGAGCACTTGGCGCCGGCCGCCGTCGCGCTCGTCGGCGGCGACGACGGCGAGCTTGGTCTTCGCGCAGGCGAGGATGACGTCGTCGTCGACCGGCGCGCCGGACGCGATCCGCTCCCACAGCGGCCCGCCGGCGATCAGCGCGGTCTTGACGACCTCGGCGTAGCCGGCGGCGTGCTCCTCCGGCGGCAGCGTCCCCAAGGTGGTGGTGTCGGCCAGGACCGCGGCGGGCTGGTGGTAGGCGCCGACGTAGTTCTTGGCCTCGGGCAGGTCGACGCCCGTCTTGCCGCCGTAGGCGGAGTCGACCTGGGAGACGATCGTCGTCGGCGCCTGCACGATCGGGATCCCGCGCTGGAAGGTCGCGGCGCAGAACCCCGCGAGGTCCCCCACCACGCCGCCGCCCAGCGCGATCAGGTGGTCGGCGCGGGTGACGCCCTGGGCGACGAGCGCGTGCCAGACGCGCTCGGCGGTCCCGAGCGTCTTGTGCTCCTCGCCGGACGGGATCTCGACCAGGCCGGCCAGCTCGCTGAGGCCGCCGAGGTGGTGGTCGGCGACGGCGCTGTCGGTCACGCAGAACGCGCGGCCGCCCACGCCCGGGATGGCGCCGAGCAGCGGCGCCAGCGCCAGCACGCCGCGCCCGACGAAGACGGGGTACTCGCCCGACGCCGCGCTCGCCCAGGCCATCCGCGTGCCGGCGGGCGCCGCGGCCAGCGCGCGCAGCGCGGCGTCGGCG
>JAOPZD010000222.1 GCA_025964295.1 Conexibacter sp. | reverse complement strand
GCGCGGGCGCCGGGGCCGGCACGGGCGCCGGCGCGGCGGCCGCCAGGCTCCCGTTGGCGCTCATGGCCGCCAGCAGCGTCGTGGCCAGCTGGCCGCCCAACCCCTTGTAGAACGTCACCGAGGTGTAGCGGTAGGTCCCGCGGTAGGTCTGCTCGACGGACGGCCACTGGGCGAGCGCGGGAGCCTTGAGGTCCGGGCGCTGGTCGCCGGCGAGGACCGAGAGCGCCTGGGTCAGGAACGGGACCTTGCGCGCGGCCTCGAGATGGCGCGTGCCGTTGCTGGTGTCCAGCTGCCAGGCGGCGTCGACGCGCGGCAGCAGCTTGTTGACCTCGAGGTTCATCAACCTCAGCGCGCGCGGATCGTGCGAGAGGACCCAGAGGCGCGCCAGGACGTCGAGCTGGACGCCCGTGTACTCGGCGTCGAAGCCCGGCGCGCCGGTGCCCGACTCGGTCAGGTAGCCCGAGCCGTCCGGGCTCTGCTGCAGGCCGAAGCCCGCCCAGCGCGGCAGCGGCGGGGCGAGCGCGAAGGCCCAGTCGCTCTCGTAGGCCGCCGCGAAGCGCGGCAGCCCGGTGATGCGCGCGGCGAGGTAGAGCAGCTCGATCTCGCCCACCTCGATGTTGCCGTTCGTGTACCAGGACGTCTCGCCGGTGGCGATCAGGAAGTCGGCGGCGCGCATGATCGCGGTCTGCCACCGCGCCTTGCGGGCGGCGTCGAGCCGCGGCTCCAGCGCCAGGTACGCGACGCCCAGCTCGCGGGCGTACATGCCGGTCACGATCGTGGGGCTCTGGCTGTCGCCGGCATCGCCCGCGAAGGCCCCGTCGGCGCGCTGGTGGGTGGCGATCGCCTTGTCGATGGCGTCGACCGACATGGCGTACAGGTCGCCGCGCGTCATCCCGCCGTAGCGCCAGAGCACCGCGGCGGCCGAGGCGGGTCCGCCCTGGGTGTAGGCCCACCAGGTGGGGGAGGCGCTGATCCACGTGCCGTCGGCGAAGTACTGGACGTCGGTCGGGCCGCTCTTCTGGGAGAAGGCGGTCAGGCCGTCATCGATGAGCGCCGCGTCCTTGGCGACGACGGACGGATCGGGCACCGCGTGGGCGGCGGCGGGGCAGAGCAGCGCGACCAGCAGGAGCGCGAGCAGGATGACGAGGCGAGGGCGGGGCATGGCGGCGGGCGAGGCGAGGCGAGGCGGGCGGCGGCGGGTGCGGGCGGCGATCGGGAGCGATCGGCCCACTGATGGCTTCGACGCACCGCGGCGCCGGCGCGCGCCGCAGCCGTGAGGCCGGACGTTTGTTGGGTTGGCGGTCCGGCCCCAGACCGGCCGCGGACCCGCCCGGCGGTCGCCATCGCCCTGGACTCGCGGTCGGTGAGGAGCGCGGCCGGCTGAGGTACCATCGAGCGGCGGAACCGGGGCCTTCGCCCCCGCGGCAGCACCTGCCTCCCGCCAGCCGCTCGTGCAGAACGTTCGCGATCCAGGCCCCGCCGCATTGCCCGGGCCACCGTCGTCCGATGCCGGCGAGCCCCCGCCGGTCAGTCGCCGCATCGCGGGCTCGGCGGCCAACTTCGCCGGCCGGCGCGTCGCGCTGCTCGTCATCTCGGCCCTCGGCACGACGCTCGTCACGCGCTTCCTGGGTCCGACGGACTACGGCCAGTACGCGTCGGCGATCGCGACGTGGACGCTGCTGTCGGCGGCCGCGGACTTCGGCTTCAGCCTCGTCCTGGCGCGCGACCTCGCGCGCGACGACGGCCAGCGCCCGGCGCTGCTGCGCGCCGCCTACGACATCGGGCTGTTGTGGTCGATCGCGCTCACCCTCGTGCTCGTCGCCCTCGCGGCGGCGTCCGGCCTGGACTCGCCGCGCGGGCAGACGCTGCTCGTCCTCGCGCCCAGCGTCCTGACGCTCGGGATGACCGCCGGGCGCCAGGTCTTCGTGGCGCTCTACCGGACGCGCGAGCTCGTGCTCATCGACCTCGGGATCGTGGCGATCCAGGTCGCCGCGCAGGTCGTGGTCGCGGCCGTCGGAGCGGGCCCGGTGGCGGTCGCGGCGGTCGTGAGCGTCGGGACGACCGCGAACGCGCTGGCCGTCGGGGTCCTGGCCCACCGGATCGTCGGCCACGCGCCGGCCAGCCGCGACGTGCGCCGCTCGCTGCTGCAGCGCGCGCTGCCGCTCGGCCTGATGGCCATCATGACCAAGGTGTACCTGATGATCGACCTGGTCATCCTGGGGTGGCTGGTCACCGGCCCGCGGCTGGGCGACTACGCCGCGGCGGCCAAGATGCTGACGCTCGTCGCCAGCGTCCCGGCGCTGATCACCAACGCGGCGCTCCCCGGCCTGGCGTCGCACGCGAACGAGCGGGCGCAGCTCGGCGCGCTGGCGCGGCGGCTGTGGGAGTGGATGCTCGTCGTCTCGCTCCCGGTCTTGATCATGACCATCGTCTTCGCGCCGCTGGTCATCGACGTCACGATCGGGCCGGAGTTCGACGGCGCGGTCGACCTGCTGCGGATCCTCAGCATCGCCGGCGTCCTCGGCGTCGTCAGCAACCTCGTCGGCACCATCCTGGTGGCCAAGTCCATCGTCCGGCCGCTGGTCATCCAGAACGCGGTCGCGATCGTGCTCAACGTGGTGGCCAACTTCGTCTTCGTGCCGCGCTACGGCGTCGCGGCGGCCGCCTGGATCACCGTGGTCACCGAGGCGGTGATCTGCGTCGGCGGGCTCGTGGTCCTCAGCCGCCACCTCGAGCTGCGGCCGTGGGTGTCGTCGTCGCTGCGGCCCGTCGGCGCGGCGCTCCTCGCGGCGGCCGCGGGGCTGCCGCTGGTCGGGATCCAGGTCGTGGGCGCGGCGGTGGCGATGGTGGTCTTCGTGGTCGTGACGTGGCTGCTCGGCGCGTGGCCGCCGGAGTTCTCGCCCGCGCGCCTGCGCGCGCGGAGGGCCGCGTGAAGGTGATCCTGGCGACGCTCGCGCCGGAGGGCGGAGGCGTGGGACGGCATCTGCTCGACCTCGGCGACGGGCTGCGCCGGCGCGGGCACGACGTGGCGCTCGGACTGCGGCCCGACGCGCGCGACCTGCCCGGACAGGCGGAGGCGGCCGGGCTGCCGTGGCTGGCGCTGACCGCGTCGCTGCGCACGCCCGCCGACGTCTGGCACCTGCACCTGCACAACACGCTCGACACGCGGGCGCTGCCCGCGATGCTCGGCCGCCGGCTGGCCGGCCGCGGCGGGCGCGTGCTGCTCACCGAGCACCTGCCGCGGACGTTTCGCACCGACCCGAGCCTGCCGCTGGACCCGACCTACCCGCCCGGGCGCAAGAAGCCGGGCGCTCGTCAGCTCAAGTGGCTGATGAAGCGCGGGCAGTTCGCCGCGGCCTCGACGGTGGTCGTCCCCAGCCGCGGCTCGGCGACGTTCCTGTCCGGCGCCTACGGGGTGCCCGGCCGCCGGATCGAGGTGGTGTACAACGGCCTGCAGCCGGTCGACCCGCCGACGCCCGTCGACCGCGCCGAGCCGTTGCGCGTCGCGGTGATCGGCGCGCTGACCTGGCGCAAGGGCGTCGACGTCCTGCTCGACGCCCGGGCCCGCGCGACCGAGCCGTGGCACGTCACGGTCGTCGGCGACGGCCCCGCGCGCGCCGACCTCGAGCGCCAGGCGGCCACTCTTCCGGCCGGCGCCGTCACCTTCACCGGCTGGATCGACGACCCCGACGCGGCCCTGCGCGACGCGCACGTGCTCGCCGTCCCGTCGCGCTCGGAGTCGTTCTCCTACGTGACGCTCGAGGCGATGCTGCGCGGCCGGGGCGTCGTCGCCAGCCGCGTGGACGGGCCCGACGAGCTCGTGCGCGAGGGCGTCGACGGCCACCTCGTCGAGCCCGAGGACGCCGGCGCGCTCGCCGCCCGGCTCGACGCGCTGGCGACCGACCGCGGCCGCGTCGCGGCGTTCGGGCGCGCCGCACACGCGCGCGCCACCTCCGAGTTCACGATCGACCACATGGTCGAGGCGATGCTCGGCCTGTACGGGGCGACCCCACCAAGGACATGATGATCAACACGTTGCGCTACATCTCGACCGGACGCCGGGCCGACACCCCGGACCTCGGGCGCCCCTGGAAGGTCTGGGACCTCGACGCCGAGCTGCGCTACGCGCCGGTCGTGCGGGCGCTGCCCGCGCTGGACCTGCCGATCTGCGAGGTCGGCAGCGGCCCGGCCGGCCTGGCGCTGTGGGTCGACCGGCCGGTGTGGGGCGTCGATCCCGGAGCCGACGAGCGCCACGTCGGGGTGCCGTCGCCGCCGAACCTCACGCGCGTGCAGAGCGACGGCGCGAGCATCCCGCTGCCCGATCGCGCGGCCTCGGCGACCGTCGCGGTGGACACCTTCGAGCACATCCCGCCCGGCGCGCGCCAGTCCGTCGTCGACGAGATGAAGCGCGTCACCGCGCCCGGCGGGCGCGTGATCATCATCGGCCCCACGGGTCCCGACGCCGCCGCCGGCGACCGGCGCGTGTCGGACCGCTGGGCGCAGCGCGACGACGGGGCCAACATCCAGCAGTGGCTCGGCGAGCACTTCGAGAACGGCCTGCCGACCGTCGAGGAGCTCACCGGCCTCATCGGGACCGACCGGGTGGCCCGGGTCACCGCCACCGGGGTCTTCCCCGTGCGCCATTGGTGGACGATGCACCGCGCGACGCTCGGCGACTACCCGCAGCCGCGCGGCTTCCACCTGATCCACCACCTCACGTGGGGTCCCTTCGGCGCCATCGCGCGGCGCGCGCGGCGTGGCCCGTACTACCGCTGGCTCGTGGTCGCCGACCTCGACGGGGACGCGTGACGGCGCCGGCGCGACCCAGCATCGACGTCCTGATCGTGTCCTTCAACACGAAGGACATCCTGCGCGACTGCCTGCGGTCGCTGACGCGGCACCCGCCGGCCGGAGCGGACCTGGCCGTCAGCGTCCTCGACAACGCCTCGCCCGACGGCAGCGCCGACATGGTCGCCGCCGAGTTCCCGCAGGCGCGCCTGGTGCGCAGCGCCGAGAACCTCGGCTTCGCGCGCGGCAACAACGCGCTGGCGGAGACCTCCACGGCCACGCACCTGCTGCTGCTCAACTCCGACACGATCCTCACCGAGGACCTCGTCACGCCGCTGCTCGCCGAGCTGGAGCGCGATCCGGCGATCGCGCTGGCCGGGCCGCGGCTCGTCTACCCCGACGGCCGCCCGCAGATGTCCAGCGAGCGCTTCCCGGGCTTGTCCTACGAGCTGGCGCGGGTGCTGCGCGGGACCAAGGCACAGCGGCTGCTGCGCCCGGTGTTCGACGTCGAGCGCGTGCTGGCCCGCACGCGCCAGGAGGACCGCGCGACCGAGCGCGGCGCGCGCGACACGGACTTCCTGTGGGCCACGTGCTGGCTCGTGCGGCGCGCCGACGTCGAGGACGGCGGGCTGTTCGACGAGGCGTTCGTGACCTACGACGAGGACTTGGACCTCTGCCGGCGCCTGCGCAGCCGCGGCCGGCGGGTCGTCTACGTGCCGGGCGTGTCGGTCGTGCACCTCGGCGGGTCCAGCAGCACCTCGGAGCGCAAGCGCAAGTTGATGGAGATCGGGCGGCGCCGCTACTACCGGCGCCATCACGGCCGCGCGACCGCGGCCGCGTACACGGCGCTCAGCGCGGCCGCCGGTGCGATCAAGCGCCGCGGCGGGCGCGCGCCGGTCGAGGAGCGCTGACG
>JAOPZD010000216.1 GCA_025964295.1 Conexibacter sp. | reverse complement strand
GCCGGCGTCGCGCCGCTCGTCGGATCGGCGCCGAGCCCGGGCGCGCGGCCCAGGCCGCCGAGCTCGGAGGCGTCGCGGCCGAAGATCAGCTGGATGTTCCAGTCGATCAGCAGGCGCCACTTGCGCTTGGTGCCCGGCAGCATCGCGAGGTGGTAGCTGCGCGCCAGCCACCAGGCGAGCAGGCCGCGCCAGCGGATACCGAGCGTCGTGGCGACGGCCTGGCCCTGGCCCATGTCCACGAACACGCCCTTGGTCTTGAACGTGAACGGCTTGACCTTCCCGCTGCCGATCGCGGCCGCGACGTTGTGGCCGGCCAGCTTGCCCTGGCGGATCGCGTGCTGGGCGGTCGGCGGCGTCGCCTGGCCCTTCTTGGCCGGATCCGGGACCGCGGCGGCGTCGCCGAGCGCCCAGACCTCCTCGAAGCCCTCGACGCGCAGGGTGCGCTCGACCTTGATCCGGCCCTGGGCGTCGAGCGGCAGGCCGAGGCGCGGGATGACCGGGTGCGGCTTGACGCCGGCGGTCCAGACGAGCGTGCGCGTCGGGATCGCCTCGTCGCCGGAGAGCACCGCCTCGTCGGCGGTGACGCGGTCCAGGGTCGTGCTCGTGCGGATCGCGATCCCCCGTCCGCGCAGCTGGCGCATGGCGAAGTCGGCCAGCGGCGCGGGGATCTCGGGCATGACGCGGTCGCGCGCCTCGACGAGGATCCAGCGCATGCCCTGCGTGCGGCAGCGCGGGTAGAGGTCGATGACGTCGGCGGCGAAGTCCTGCAGCTCGGCGAGGCCCTCGAGGCCCGCGTAGCCGGCGCCGACGAAGACGTAGGTCAGCCACTTCTTGCGCTCTTCGGGGTCCTCGAGCGTCTCGGCGACCTCGAGCGTGCGCAGGACGTGGTTGCGCAGCTCGATCGCCTCGGGCAGCGACTTGAAGCCGATGCCGTGCTCGGCGAGGCCGGGGATCGGGAGCGTGCGGCTCACGCTGCCCAGCGCGACGACGAGGTGGTCGTAGCTGAGGTCCTCGACCGTGCCCTTGAGCGTCCGGACGTGCAGCTTCTTCTCCTCCGGCGTGCCGCCGACGACGGTCCCCAGCCGCAGGTGGGTGCGCTTGAGCTCCTCGCGCAGCGGGACGACGACGTGCCGCGGCTCCAGCGTGCCCGCCGCCGCGCCGGGCAGCAGCGGGGTGTAGAGCATGAAGTTGACGTCGTTGACCAGGGTGATCCGCGCCGCCTGCGGCGGGAGCACCTTCTCGAGCGTGCGGGCGGCGTAGAAGCCTCCGAAGCCGCCACCGGCGATCACCACGTGCCAAGCCATGGGCCGAGGCTACCGGGGCATCGCCCGCCAGCGGGTGAGCACGTAGGCGGGAACGCCCAAGAGGACCATGACCGTCCCGGCGCGGACCGCCGAAGGGCCGGCGGCGCCCGCCATCCAGATCGCGAAGCCCAGCGCGACGAGCGCGGTCAGCGCCGGGCCGGCCGGCGGCCGCGGGCCGCCCTCGACGAGCACGTGCAGCAGCTGCGCGGCGACCGACAGGACGTAGCCGAAGACGTACACGAACGTGCTCAGCAGCGCGAGCGTGGTGAACAGCGAGAGCGCGTCGCCGGTGGCGTTGAGGACGATCAGCAGGAGCGCCAGCGCGCTGTTGGCCAGCAGCGCCAGGACCGGCAGGCCGCGGGCGTCGCGGCGGGCGAACGCCGGCGGGAAGAAGCCGTCGCGCGCGGCGCCGGCGACCATCTCGGCGTTGACCATGTTCCAGCCGTTCAGCGAGCCGAGCGCGGAGAGGACCGCGACGGCGGCGATGGCCTTGGCCGCCCAGCCGCCGCCGAAGAGCTCGCGCGCCGCGTCGGCGAACGGCGCGCTGGAGCCGGCCAGCACGTCCTGGGGCAGCGTGCCCTGGACGGCGAGCGTGGCCGCGAGGTAGAGCACGCCGACGCCGGCCACGCCCGCGACGATCGCGCGCGGGACGTTGCGCTGCGGGTCGCGAACGCGGTCGGTCGCGACCGCGGCGCCCTCCATGCCCAGGAACGAGAACAGCAGCAGCGCGCAGGCGGCGGGCAGCGCGGTGGCGACGTCGCCGCCGTGGGCGTGGACGGCGCCGACGTCGCCGGCGTCGAACAGCGCGAGCCCGACGACGGCCACGACGGTCAGCGCCGTGATCTTCAACACGGTGGTGATGACGACCGCCGCGCCGACCGAGCGCGTCCCGATCAGGTTGTTGACGACCGGGAGGACCAGGACGATCGCCGCCAGCCCCAGCGTCGTCGATCGGCCGCCGTCGGCGCCGAGCAGCGACGCGAGGTAGCCGGCGCCCGCGACCGAGATCGTCGCGTGGCCGGTCCAGCCCTGGATCCAATAGGTCCACGCCGCGAGGAAGCCGGCGAACGGGCCGAACGCGTCGTCGGCGTAGACGTACGGGCCGCCGGAGCGCCGCGTGCGGCGCACGAGGCCGGCGAACGACAGCGCGATCGCCAGGCTGCCGAGGCCGACGATCACGAACGCCGGGATCGTCAGCCAGCCGTACGCGGCCACCGCCGCCGGCGCGGTGAAGATCCCGGTCCCCACGATCCCGCCGACGACGAGCGCGACGGTGGCGGGCAGGCCGAGGCGCTGGTCGACCGCGGGCTCGGTGGTCGTGCTCACTGCCCGAGGCGATGCCCGGACAGGCGGGGGGCGAATCAGAGCTCGGGGTCGCCTAGGGGCGAGCGACGGTGAAGCGCCCGACGAGGTCGTCGAGCTCGGCGGCGATGCCGGCGAGGCCCTGGGCGGCGGCGGCGATCTCCTCGCCGGACGCCGTGGTCTCCTGCGCGGTGGAGGAGACCTGCTCGGTGGCGGAGGAGGTGCGCTCGGCGATCTCGGCGACGGCGGTGACCTCGTCGCGGGCGCGCTGGGCGCCTTCGACGACCTCGTCGCTGCGGGCCGCGACGGCCTGGATGCGCTCGGCGAGGTCGCTCATCGAGCGGTCGATCGCGGCGAAGGCGTCCTGGGCCTGGACGATCCGCTCGGTGCCGGCGGTCGTGCGCTCGCGGCCGGTGCGGGCCTCGGAGGTCGCGGCCTCGGTGTCGCCCTGGATCTCGGCGACCAGCGCGCCGACCTGGCCGGCGGCGGTGGCGGTCTGCTCGGCGAGGCGGCGGACCTCGTCGGCGACGACGGCGAAGCCGCGGCCCTCCTCGCCGGCGCGGGCCGCCTCGATCGCGGCGTTCAAGGCCAACAGGTTGGTCTGCTGGGCGATCTCGGTGATCGTCTCGACGATGCCGGTCACGCGGTCGGACTTGACCGCGAGGCGCTCGACGGCCTCCGCCACGCGGGCCGACGCCTCGCCCATCTGCGTGATCGCGCCGGTCGCCTCGGCCACGACCGCGGAGCCGCGGCGGGCGGTCTCCTGCGCGGACTCGGCGGCGTCGGAGGCCTC
>JAOPZD010000206.1 GCA_025964295.1 Conexibacter sp. | reverse complement strand
CGCGCCACGCCAGGACGCCGGCCGCCCGCTGCGCCGCGCGGTTGTGGGCGACGCGCGCCGCCCAGTCGCCGGCGGGCAGCCCGGCCTCGTCGAGGTCGAGCGTCAGGTGGACGTGGGCGTCGACCAGGCCGCCCGGGATCGTCGTCGCGCTCACGACGCGACCCTACGCCCGTCTACGCTCCAGGGCCATGGCGCCGCTGCGCATCGATCCCGTCGCCGAGGCGCGCCGCCACTGGGAGGAGCGCTGGGGCGCCGAGCCGTCGCGGCCGATGGCCGCGGTGACCTCGATCATGCGCGCCCAGCAGGTGCTGCTCGCGCGGCTCAACGAGCTGGTCCGGCCCCACGGCCTGACGTTCCCGCGCTACGAGGCGCTGGTGCTGTTGTCCTACACCAAGCGCGGCGAGCTGCCGATCGGCAAGCTCGGCGAGCGCCTCCAGGTCCACCGGACCTCCGCGTCCTCGATCGTCGCCGCGCTGGCCGACGACGGCTTCGTCACCCGCGTGCCCTCCGAGCGCGACGGCCGCGCGACGCTGGCGGTCATCACCGGCGCCGGCCGCGCCGCCGCCCGCGCGGCGACCGCCGACCTCAACGACGCCGCCTTCGGCCTCGGCGCGCTGAGCGCCGAGGAGCAGGAGGGCCTCACCGCGACGCTGCGTACGCTGCGTCTCGACGCCGGCGACTTCGTGGCGTAGCATCTGGACCCCACGAGATATGAGGAAATCCTCCTAAATGGCCACCCAGCAGCGCCCCGCCGTCCCCACCACCCACGAGGAGTGGCTGGCCGCCTACGGCGCGACGCCCGAGCGCGACGCCGAGTTCATCACGCTGTCGGGCGAGGAGGTCAAGCCGCTCTACACGGCCGACGACGTCGGGCCCGAGGACCGCATCGGCGTCCCCGGCGGCTTCCCGTTCACCCGCGGCGTCTACCCGTCGATGTACCGCGGGCGGCTGTGGACGATGCGCCAGTTCGCCGGCTTCGGCACCGCCGAGGAGACCAACGAGCGCTTCCACTACCTGCTCGACCACGGCCAGACGGGGCTGTCGACCGCCTTCGACATGCCGAGCCTCATGGGCCACGACTCCGACCACGCCATGTCGCTGGGCGAGGTCGGCCGCGAGGGCGTCGCCGTCGACACGCTCGACGACATGACCGACCTCTTCAAGGGCATCGACCTCGGCGAGGTCAGCGTGTCGATGACCATCAACGCGCCCGCCGCGATCATGATGGCCTTCTACGTCGTCGCGGCCCAACAGCAGGGCGTTCCCCAGGAGCAGCTCGCCGGCACGATCCAGTCCGACATCCTCAAGGAGTACATCGCCCAGAAGGAGTGGTGCTTCCCGATCGACCCGGCGATGCGCCTGATGGGCGACATGGTCGAGTGGTGCTCCAAGACGATGCCGCGCTGGCACCCGGTCTCGATCTCCGGGTACCACATCCGCGAAGCGGGCTCCACCGCTCAGCAGGAGCTCGCGTTCACGCTCAAGGACGGCCTGACCTACGTCCAGCAGGCGGTCGACCGCGGCCTCGACGTCGACGACTTCGCGCCCCGCCTGTCCTTCTTCTTCAACGCGCAGATCGACTTCTTCGAGGAGATCGCCAAGTACCGCGCCGCCCGCCGGATCTGGGCGCGCGAGCTGCGCGACACCTTCGGGGCCAAGAACCCCAAGTCATGGCTGATGCGCACCCACGTCCAGACCGCGGGCGTCAGCCTCACCGCCCAGCAGCCGCTCAACAACGTCACGCGCACCGCGATCGAGGCGCTGGCCGGCGTCCTGGGCGGCACGCAGTCGCTGCACACCAACTCCTACGACGAGGCGCTCGCGCTGCCGACCGAGGAGGCCGTGCGGATCGCCCTGCGCACCCAGCAGATCATCGCCCACGAGACCGGCGTGACCTCCACCATCGACCCGCTCGGCGGCTCCTACTTCGTCGAGGCGCTGACCGATCGCATGGAGGAGGCGGCCTATGACTACTTCCGCCGCATCGACGAGCTGGGCGGGATGGTCGAGGCCGTCAAGCAGAACTTCTGCCAGCGCGAGATCGCCGACGCCTCCTACGAGCTGCAGGGCCGCATCGACCACGGCGAGCGCATCGTCGTCGGCGTCAACAAGTACACCGAGGGCGACGACGGCACCACGAACCTCCTGCGGATCGACCCCGCGCTGGAGCGCAAGCAGGTCGACCGCGTCACCGCCGTGCGCGGCCGCCGCGACGGCGCCGCCGTCGAGGCCACGCTCACCGCGCTGAAGGCCGCCGCCGCCGATGACGGCGAGAACCTCATGCCGCACCTCCTGGACGCGGCGCGGGTTCACGCCACCGAAGGTGAGATCATCAAGGCCTTGCAGGAAGTGTTCGGCTCCTACACCGAGACCCCGGTGTTCTGAGCCGTCTGGTCCTAACCCCCGGAGGAGAACCCGTCCCATGAAGAAGACCATCGCCGGCGTCGCCGCGGCCGCCGTCGCGGCCGGCGCGCTCGCCGTCCCCGCCTTCGCCGCCACCAAGACCGTCCAGGTCAAGGACAACAAGTTCGTCGCGAAGTCGATCACCGTGTCCAAGGGCACGACGGTCAAGTGGGTCTGGAAGGGGAAGGCGCCCCACGACGTCACCGTCACCAAGGGGCCGGCCAAGTTCAAGTCCAAGGTCCAGACCAAGGGCAGCTTCGCCCGGAAGCTGACGAAGAAGGGGACCTACACGATCGTCTGCACGATCCACGCCCCCGGCATGAAGATGACCATCAAGGTCAAGTAGCGCCCGCTACTCGAGATCGAGCTTGAGCTGGCCGCTGGGCCGGAGCCGCCGCACCCGCGGCGCCTCCGCGTCCGGCGCGCCGGACGGCTTGAAGACCGTCACCACGTCGCGGGCCGACAGCGGCCCCGACGGCCGCCCGTCGCAGCGCTCGATCGCCAGCCGCCCGAGCCGGATCCCGGCCACGACCGCGTGGAAGGGCCCGGTCGCACCCTGCGCGAGCACCACATCGCCGACCTCGATCTCCGCCATCGCGGTGCGCAGCCTATCCACCGCGACGCGCCGCAACCGTCCCGGACGCTACGATCCGCGCGCCTCCGGACCGGGTGGGACCAACCCACATCGGCCGGAAGGAGCCGAACATGCCTGCGACTCCCACACAGCGCAAGATCCGCGTCGTCGTCGCCAAGCCGGGCCTTGACGGCCACGACCGCGGAGCCAAGATCATCGCGCGCGCCCTGCGCGACGCGGGCATGGAGGTGATCTACACCGGGCTGCACCAGACCCCGGAGCAGATCGTGGAGACCGTGATCCAGGAGGACGCCGACGCCGTCGGGCTGTCGATCCTCTCCGGAGCGCACATGACGCTCGTGCCGCGCATCGTCTCCCTGCTCTCCGAGCAGGGCATCGACGACGTGCTCGTCACCGTCGGCGGGACCATCCCCACCGACGACATCGCCCCCCTCAAAGAGCTCGGCGTCGCCGAGGTCTTTACCCCCGGGGCCCCCACGCAGGACATCATCGACTTCATCCGGTCCGCCGTCGAAGCCTCGCCTCGACAGGGCGTCTGAGGCGGCACGAGGGCCCGATGCATACGCAGGACAAGTGCGGTCTCTGCGCCCGATTGACTCGTCAGTCAATGAAGCAGGTACCATGCCGATCGTTCGTTCGCCAGAGGAGGCACTGACACCGTGAAGATCGCCGTGTTGGTCAAGGAAGTCCCGGACGCCGCCGTCCAGAAGCGCATCGACCCCTCCACGGGTCGTCTGGATCGCAGCGGTGAGAAG
>JAOPZD010000205.1 GCA_025964295.1 Conexibacter sp. | reverse complement strand
GCCGGCGTCGTGTGCGGCAGCGCCGGCAACCACGCCCAGGCGCTGGCCCAGGCGGCCCGCGAGCGTGGGGTGCCGTGCGAGGTCTTCATGCCCGACGGCGCGCCGATCGCCAAGGTCGAGGCGACGGCGGCGCTCGGGGCGCGCGTGGTCATCGGCGGCGGCTCGGTCGACGACTGCCTGGTCTCCGCGCGGGCACGCGCCGAGGAGGCCGGGATGGCCTTCGTCCACCCGTTCGACGACCCCGACGTCGTCGCCGGCCAGGGGACGCTCGGCCTCGAGCTCCTCGAGGACCTGCCCGACCTGGCGACGGTCATCGTCCCGGTCGGCGGCGGCGGGCTGGCCAGCGGCGTGGCGATCGCCGTGAAGTCCGCGCGGCCCGACGTCCGGGTGGTCGGCGTGCAGGTCGAGACGGTCGCCGCGTTTCCCGGCTCGCTGAAGGCCGGGCGGCCGATCAGCGTCGACGCGGCGCTGACGATCGCCGACGGCATCGCGGTCAAGCGGCCCGGCGACCTGACGCTGGCGCTGATCGCCCGCTGGCTGGACGACATCGTCACCGTGCCCGAGGACGAGGTCGCCGAGGCCATGGTCCTGCTGCTGGAGAAGGCCAAGCTCGTGGTCGAGGGCGCGGGCGCGGTCGGCGTCGCGGCGCTGCTGGGCGGCGAGATCACGCCCGCGAGCACCGGCACGACCTGCGTGATCCTCAGCGGCGGCAACGTCGACGCGGGCCTGCTGGCCACCGTCGCGCGCCGCCACGAGACCGAGGCCGGCCGCCGGATGGTCCTGCTCACCCGCGTGCCGGACCGCCCGGGCGCGCTGGCCCGCCTGCTGGACTCCGTCGCGGCCGCCGGGGCCAACCTCGTCGAGGTCTCCCACCTGCGCGAGGGGATCGGCCTCCACGTCCGCGAGACCGGCGTCCAGCTGACGATCGAGACGCGCTCCAGCGCCCACGCCGACGCGGTCGTCGCGACGATCCGCGCGGCCGGCTACGGCGTCTCGCGCTACCCGGACGCGCACTGAGCGACCGCCGCGCGCGTTTCCCGCTCGTTGCGGGGGCGCGGCCGCGGATCCGCCGGGCGGTGTGCTTGCATCACGCAGCCCATGTCCCAGGTCGACAAGCTCCAAGACGCCGAAGAACAGGTCGCGCAGATGCGCGAGGAGGCCGCTCGGACGGCGCGAGAGGAGGCGACGGCCGACCTCCGCAAGGCGCCGCTGGCCGACACCGCGACCAAGGCGCACTCGACCGTGATGACGCCGCTGTCGCAGGTGCGCACGATGGTCAACATGCGCGTCGGCAGTCTGCCCGACCTGCACGAGCTGGCCGTCTCGATCAAGGAGACCGGGCTGCTGCACCCGCCGCTGGTGCGCGCCACGGGCGAGAACGACGTGCCCTACGAGCTGCTCGCGGGCCGGCGCCGGTTCGGCGCGATGGGGCTGCTCGACGAGGCCGAGGGGCCGCGCGAGGGCGGCTGGCGCTTCACGCTCGTCGAGGGCATCTCCAAGCGCGAGGCGCTGACGATGCAGTTCGCCGAGAACTTCCACCAGGCCAAGCCGGAGCCGGTGCAGTTCGCGCGCGCCGCGCGGGCGATCATGGCCGAGGACCCGTCGCTGACCGCCGCCGAGGTCTCGCGGCTGGTCGGCGCGCCGCTGGCCTGGACGCGCAAGTCGCTCAAGCTCCTCGAGCTGCCCGAGGCGGTGCTCAAGCGCGTCGAGGAGGGCGACCTGTCGTTCACCGTCGCCGATGTCGTGCGGCGCGGCATCGCGCGCGGCGACGTCTCGGCCGAGGAGGCGTCGGAGCTGGTGGAGCAGCACGCGTCGGGTGAGATCTCCGGCGGCGCGCTGAAGCTCGGCGTCGGCTACGTGCCGCCCAAGCCCAAGAACTACGAGGAGGAGTCCCGCAAGCTCGACGAGGCCCGCTGGGCGGCCAATCGGGACCAGGGACTCAGCAAGGACCAGGACGCCGAGCAGCGCGACTGGGACTCGTCGTCGGGCGGGGCGGGCAACGGCTCCCAGGGCGGGCCGATCCGCAGCGCGGGCGACGACGGCCCGCGGATCGTCGCGTCGTTCGGGCCGGGCCGCGACGGCGGGGAGCGCGAGCCGATCGAGGTCCCCGTCGAGGACCTCGACGCCTACGTCCTCGGCCTCGTCCTCTCCCGCGTCGCGACCGCCGAGCACCGCTCCCACCTCGGCGTCGAAGGCGGCCACGAGGCGACGCAGGAGTACGCCTTCTCGCTGCACCCCGACCGCCGCCTCGAGGTCCTCCGCGCGCTGAGCGCGGAGATCCTCGCCAGCGATCCGCTGCCGCCCAAGGCGCTGCGGGCGCTGCTGCCGGCGTAGGCGGCGCGGGCGGTCGCGGCGTGGCGCTGGTGGCGTCCAGTGCGGGCGTCGGTGGTGCTGCGGGGCGTTGTTGGGCTGGCAATGACGGCGAGGACGCTTGGGGCGACGCTGCCGTTCACGGTGTGGCTGGGCCGACGCGGCGGCGCCTCAGGGTGGTTCGGTGCCGAAGCGCCCGCCCGAGTGCGTCGAGGGACGACTCAGCCGCGATAGTCGCGGTCCAGTCGTCCCTCGACGTCCGAAGCGGGGCACGTGGACCGGGAAGTTCCCGGTCAACGTGGCCGGGGAGCGAACGCCCGCGCCGCGCCGCCCCGCGCCCGCGCCGCCTACTCCGGCGTCACGTACGCGCCCGACAGCCCGCCGTCGACCAGGAACGTCGTCGCCGTCATGAACGAGGACTCGTCGGAGGCCAGGAACAGCACGCCGTTGGCGATCTCCTCCGCCTTGCCGAAGCGGCCCATCGGCACGTGCACCAGCCGGCGTGCCGCGCGCGCCGGGTCCTTGGCGAAGAGCTCCTGCAGCAGCGGCGTGTCGACCGGCCCGGGGCAGAGCGCGTTGACGCGGATGTTGCGACGGGCGAACTCGACGCCGAGCTCGCGGGTCAGCGCCAGCACGCCGCCCTTGCTCGCCGTGTAGCTGATCTGCGAGGTCGCGGCGCCCATCACCGCGACGAACGACGCGGTGTTGATGACCGAGCCGCCGCCGCCCGCCAGCAGGTGCGGGATGCCGTGCTTGCAGCACAGGAAGACCGACTTGAGGTTGACGTCCTGGACGCGCTGCCACGCCTCCAGCGAGGTCTCGAGCACCGACGTGTCGTCGTCGGGCGAGATGCCGGCGTTGTTGAACAGGATGTCGACGCCGCCGAACTGCTCGGCGACCTGGGCGTACATCTGCTGGACGGCGAACTCCTCGGTCACGTCCACGGCGAGGGCCAGGTCACCGGGGGCACCTTCGAGGAGGTCGACGCCGATCACCTTGGCGCCCTCCCGCTGGAACGCCTCGACGGTCGCGGCCCCGATGCCGCCCGCCGCGCCCGTGACCACCGCAACCTTGCCCTGCAGCCTGCCCGTCACGAACCGCTTCCTTCCGTGTTGTAGAAGATCGTCTTGACCTCGGTGTAGGCGTCGGTCGCGTGCGGCCCCAGCTCACGGCCGTAGCCGGACTGCTTGAAGCCCCCGAACGGGGTGGTGACGCGCACCGAGCTGTTGGAGTTGATGGACAGGTTGCCCGCCTCCAGCGCACGCGCGACGCGCAGCGCCTTGCCGCCGTCGCGCGTCCACACCGAGCCCGACAGCCCGTAGATGGTGTCGTTGGCCAGGCGGATGGCGTCGGCCTCGTCGTCGAAGGCCACGACGACTGCGACCGGGCCGAAGATCTCGTCGACGACCGCGGGGTGGTCGTCGGGGACCGGCCACAGCACGGTCGGCGGGAACCAGTAGCCGGGCCCGTCGGGCGTGTTGCCGCGGATCGCGACCTCCGCGTCGCCGTCGACGAACGCCGACACCGTCTCGCGCTGCGCCGCGCTGATCAGCGGCCCCATCTCGGTCGCCGCGTCGAGCGGGTCGCCGACCCTGATCGCCTCGACCGCGCCCTTCAAGGACGACAGGAAGTCGTCGACCGCCTCGCGCTGGACGAGGATCCGCGAGCGCGCGCAGCAGTCCTGGCCGGCGTTGTCGAACACCGCCCACGGCGCGGCCTGCGCGGCCGCCTCGACGTCGGCGTCGGCGAAGACGATGTTGGCCGACTTGCCGCCGAGCTCCAGCGTCACGCGCTTGATCGTCTCGGCCGCGCCCGCGGCGATCGAGCGACCCACCGCGGTCGATCCCGTGAACGCGACCTTCGCGACGTCGGGGTGCGCCACCAGGCGCGCGCCGCACTCGCGGCCAGGGCCGGCGACGACGTTGACCACGCCCTCGGGCAGGCCGGCCTCCAGCGCCAGCTCGGCGAAGCGCAGCGCGGTCAGCGGCGTCAGCTCGGCGGGCTTCAACACCACCGTGTTGCCCGCCGCCAGCGCCGGCGCCATCTTCCAGGACGCGATCGCCAGCGGGAAGTTCCACGGCGTGATCAGGCCGACGACGCCCAGCGGCTCGCGGACGGTCATCGCCATGCCGCCCGCGACCGGGATGGTCTCCCCGAACGGCCGCTCCGGCGCGCCGCTGAAGTAGCGGAACGTCTCGATCGCCATGCCGATCTCCCCGCGGGCCGAGGCGATCGGCTTGCCCGCGTTGCGGGCCTCCAGCACGGCGAGCTCGTCGTGCGCGCCCTCCATCGCCTCGACGACGCGCCGCAGCAGCCGCGCGCGGTCGCCGGGAGCGACCGCGCGCCATGACGGGAACGCCGCCTTGGCCGCCGCGACGGCGGCGTCGACCTCGTCGACGCCGGCGCGCGGGATGCTGTCCAGGATCTGCTCGGTGGCGGGCTCCAGGACCTCCAGGGTCTCCGTCACGACCCTCAGACCCCGGCGGGGGCCGCCGCCGGGCCGCCCGGCGGGTCGAGCGGACCGCCCTGCTCGAGCTCGGCCTCGAGCTCGGTCAGCGTGTGGCGCGGGCCCTTGAACGTATGCCGCGCGCTGAGCAGCCACCAGGCGCCGACCGCGAGGAAGACGCCGCCGGTGACCAGCGGGGTGTAGTTGAACAGCGACCAGTCGAAGTCGCTCTCCCACGGCACGCCGGAGGAGCTGAACGGCAGGTTGAAGTAGATGACCACGATGACGATGACCTCGATCACCGCGACCAGGTTCATCCACTTGTACTTCTCGCCGAGCGTCCACGGGCCGGCCTGGAAGCGGCTGCCCATCCGCCAGCGCAGCCAGATCGGGATCGCGTAGGCGATGTACAACCCGATCACGCCGATCGACACCACCGCCGTGAAGGCCACCGTCAGGCCGTCCTTGTTGCCCTTGAGCGCCGGCAGGGTCAGCACGAGCGCGGCGACCGCGACGGCGATGACCGCGTTGAACGGGATCCGGTTGTCGTTGACGCGGCTCCAGATCCGCCAGCCCGGCACGGCGCCGTCACGGCTGAAGGCGTACATCATGCGCGAGGCGCTGGTCATGCAGCTCATGCCGCAGAACAGCTGGCCGATGACCGCGATGATCAGGATGAGCTTCACCCAGCCGCTGCCCATCGAGCTCTCGAACACCGCGAAGACCGTGCCGCCGCCCGCGGTGACCGCCTTCTCGTTGCCGGCCGCGAACGTGATCGCCAGCAGGACGACGTAGCCGATCACGGCCGAGTAGAAGACCGATCTCCAGACCCCCTTGGGCGCCGATTCCGCGGCCCCGTGGGTCTCCTCGGAGATGTGCGCCGAGGCGTCGAACCCGGTGATCGTGTACTGCGTCAGCAGGAAGCCGAGCGGCAGGACGTAGAACCAGAACATCCCGTGGCCGAAGCCCGAGTTGTTGATGGTGTGGGTGAAGACGAAGTCCGCGCTGGCGTGCTTGCTCGGGGCGAAGATCAGCACGCCGACGATCACCGCGACGCCGAGCACGTGCCACCAGACCGAGATGCCGTTGAACATCGCGACGAGGTGGCTGCCGCGGATGTTGATCGCGACGTGCAGGCAGAGGATGAGCGCGAACAGGATGAACGTCTCACGCAGCCCGTGGAGGCTGTCGCCGAAGTTCAACCCCAGGATGTCCACGTTGTAGAGCCCGAGGATCACGCCGAGGAACTGCCCGGCGAAGTAGTCCACCGAGGCGACGATGGCGATCAGGCCCAGCAGGTTGAACCAGCCCGTGAACCAGCCCCACACGGGGCCGCCGAGCTTGGAGGCCCACCAGTAGATGCCGCCGGCCGTGGGATAGGCCGAGACGAGCTCCGACATGCAGAAGGCGATGATGAGGATGAACGCCGAGATGATCGGCCAGCCCCATGAGATCGCCACCGGGCCGCCGTTGTTCCACGCCTGGTAGTAGGTCGTGAAGCATCCGGCGAGGACCGAGATGATGGTGAACGAGATCGCGAAGTTCTGGAACCCGCTCCAGCTCCGGCTCAGCTCCTGCTTGTACCCCAGCTCCGCAAGCCGCTGCTCATCGCTGGTGGCGGTGGCGGCTGCGTCGACGTTGGCCATGCGCGTGCGTCCCTCTCCGAAAAAGGTGTGGTGAACCGTCCTTAGGACCGGCGCGAATCTACGCCGCGCTCCGGACGGAAGTCAAGTGCCGATCGCCACGACCGCGTCCAAAGTTGATGTGCCATGGTGTCGAGGTGCACGACGGCGAGCGCATCCTCATCGTGGGCGCGCTCCTGTCTGCCGGCCTCCTCGCCTCGCTGCTGGCCAGCCGCGTGCGCGTCCCCGGGCTCGTGCTGTTCCTCGGCGTCGGCATGGCCGTCGGCAGCGACGGCGCCGGGTGGATCGACTTCAACGACTACCGGCTCGCCCGCACGGTCGGGATCGTGGCGCTCGCGCTGATCCTCTTCGAGGGCGGCCTGGCCGCGGGGTTCCCGGAGATCCGGCCGGTCCTCGGGCCGTCGCTGACGCTCGCGGTCGTCGGGACGCTCATCACCGCGGTGGTGACCGGCCTGGTCGCGGCGTGGCTGTTCGACTTCAACACGACCGAGGGCCTGCTGGTCGGCGCGATCGTCGCCGGCACCGACGGCGCGGCGATCTTCGCGCTGCTGCGCGGCTCCACCCTGCGCCGCCGGCTGGCGCGCACGCTGGAGGGCGAGTCGGGGATGAACGACCCGATCGCGATCCTGCTCGTGCTCGGCTTCATCGAGAAGCTGATGCACCCCGCCTACGGCCTCCCGGACTTCCTGTGGCTGTTCGTGCGGCAGATCGCGATCGGGGGTGCGGTCGGGCTCGCCGTCGGCTACCTGTTCACCTTCGCGCTGCGCGAGGCCCGGCTGGCGACCGCGGGCCTGTACCCGGTGGCCACGCTCGCGTCGGTCGCGCTGGCCTATGGCGCGGCGGACACGATCCACGGCTCGGGCTTCCTGGCCGTCTACATCACGGGGCTGATGCTCGGCTCGGCGGCGATCCCGGCCAAGCAGACGATCGCGACGTTCCACGAGGGGATGGCGTGGGTCGCGCAGCTGTCGATGTTCCTGGTCCTCGGCCTGCTCGTCTTCCCGTCCGAGCTCGGCGGCGTGGCGCTCGAGGGGACCGTGCTGGCGCTCGTGCTCGTCCTCGTCGCCCGCCCGCTGGCGACCGTGCTGTGCACGCTGCCCTTCGGCTTCAGCGGGCGCGAGCAGGCCGTCCTCGGCTGGGCGGGCCTGCGCGGGGCGGTGCCGGTGGTGCTCGCGACCTTCCCGGTCATCGACGGCATCCCGCGCTCGCACGAGTTCTTCAACATCGTGTTCTTCGTGGTCCTGCTCTCCACGATCCTGCAGGGCACGACGTTCGAGCCGCTGGCCAAGCGCCTGGGCGTCACCACCGAGGACCCCGCGCTGCCGCGGCCGCTGGCCGAGTCCGGGACGATCCGGCGGCTCGGCGCCGAGGTGCTGGAGTTCCCGGTCACCGCCGACGACGCGATCGTCGGCCTCGCCGTCCGCGACCTCGGGCTCCCGCGCGAGGCGGTGGTCAACGTGATCGTCCGGGCCGGGCAGGCGATCCCGCCGCGCGGCTCCACGCGCGTCGCGGCGGGCGACCGGCTGCACGTGCTCTACCGCGAGGAGGCGTCGCGCCAGCTCGTGTCCTTGACCAGCTCGTGGCGGACGGGGCCGATCGGCCCGCGCGCGCGGCCGGCCCGCGCGGTGCGCAGCGCCTCGTCGATCTTCACCGCGCGGCCGTGGACCGAGGGCGACGGCGACGCGACGCGGCCCGCGACCGTCTCCGGCCAGGAGGTCATCGACCTGCTGCGCCTGCGCCGCGACGCGCCCGGCAGCCTCGTCGTGCTCGCCGACGGGCGCTACGCGCTGTGCGGGGACGTGCTGGTGATCGGCGCGCGGCGGCAGGTGACCGCGTGGATCGAGCGCCGGATGCGCGTCTCGGGCGAGGCCGAGCGGGCCTGGCTGCGGACCGTGCTGGGCGCGGTGGCGACCGACCTGGCCGAGGCGCCGCGCGCCGGCGCC
>JAOPZD010000007.1 GCA_025964295.1 Conexibacter sp. | reverse complement strand
TTGACCGTCCGGGCCAGGACGGCGTCCAGCCCCGCGCGCACGCCGGGCACGCGGGTGGCCAGCGACATGCCCAGCGCGCCGGCCCGCAGCGCGTCGGAGGCGGCGCCGAACCAGCCGAGGTACACGTCGACCTCGCGCAGGCCCGGGAACGACGGCGGCAGGCCGAAGTGCTCCGAGGAGCCGGCCGACAGCGCCTTGCGCGTCGTGCCGTCGACCACGAACGTCCGGACCCGCTCGCCGCCGCGCTCGGTGACCAGCCGCCCGTCGCGCCAGGCGAACGACGGCTCGAGGAAGACCCCGGCGGCCGACGCGCGCGTCCCGCCGCTCATGCCGGCCGAGCCGGTGAGGAAGTAGCCGACCGCGACCGAGGTGGCGTCCGGCCCGCCGTCGGTCAGCGCCAGCGCGGCCGCGAGGTTGCCCGGCACCCAGTCATAGCCCATGGCGGTGAGCAGCGCCACGCCGGCCGCCTCGGCGCGCGGGCCCCAGTGCTCGAAGACCCTGCGGATGAACGGCGTCTCGCCCGTCGAGTCGAGGTAGTGCGCGCCCGCGTCGATCGCGGCCGCGACCGCCGGCGCGCCCCAGCGCTGGAACGGCCCGACGCAGGAGATCAGCACGTCGCCGCGCTCGACCAGCGCGCGGACGCTCTCCGGCCGCCCCACGTCGGCGACCTCCCAGTCCAGCCCGCCGAGCTCCTCGGCCAGCGCCCGGACCCGCGCGCCGTCGCGCCCCGCCAGCACCGGCCGCTCGCCGATGCCGGCCAGCTCCCGCGCGGTCAGCTCACCGGTGTAGCCGGTGGCCCCGAACAGCACGATGCGGCCCGCCATGCGCGGACCCTAGCCGGATTCCGGCCCGCCGGCGCGGACCGCGGCGGCTTACGCGACGGGCGCGCCCGATACCCTGGGCCGGATGGACGAACGCGTCCTCGCCGAGCGCCTGATCACCTACGACACGTCCACGCTGGACGGCCTGCGCGCCGCCGCGGGGTTCGTCAAGGGGTGGCTCGAGTCGCGCGAGCTCGAGGTCAAGAGCCTCGACCACGACGGGCTGCCCGTCGTGATGGTCGACGTCGGCGCCCGCAACTCCGAGAACCCGCCGACGGTCATCTTGCATGGCCATCTCGACGTGGTGCCCGCCTACGCCTCCCAGTTCGAGCCCCGGATCGAGGGCGACCGGCTCATCGGCCGCGGCGCCTACGACATGAAGGGCGCGCTGGCGGCGATGATGTGCACCGTCAAGGACGTCGCCGACAACCCCGACGTCCGCATCCGCTTCGTCTGCGTCCCCGACGAGGAGTCCGACGACGTCTCGAGCCGCTCGATCGACGCGCTCGTCGCCGGCGGCTACCGCGGCGACTTCGCCATCACCGGCGAGCCGACCGACCTGCACATCGGCGTCCAGGCCAAGGGCGTGCTGGCCGCGCGCGTCGCGGTGCGCGGCACCGCGGCCCACGGCTCCACGCCGTGGCTGGGCGACAACGCGATCCTCAAGGCCCACGACGCGTTTCGCCGGATCGAGACGCTGCCGTTCAGCCGCGAGTCCTCCGACCTCTTCGACCGGCCGTCGATCAACCTCGCGCGGATCGAGGGCGGCGACGCCTTCAACAAGGTCCCCGACCGCTGCACGATGGACGTCGACATCCGCTTCCTGCCGACCCAGGACGCCGGGGACATCCTCGCCCAGATCCGGGCGATCCCGGACCTCGAGATCCTCAAGTGCTTCACGCGCGCGCCCGCGGTCGTCTCGCGCAAGAACCCGTACGTGCGCGCGCTGCGCGACGGCATCGGCCGCTCGATCGAGGGCGAGGCGCTGAGCGTCGGCCGCGACGGCGCGTCGGACGCGATCGCGTTCCTGGAGGCCGGCATCCCCGCCGTCGAGTTCGGCCCGGTCGGCGCCGGCCACCACGGGCCCGAGGAGTGGGTCTCGATCGCCTCGCTGCGCCGGTTCCGGCAGGCGCTCACCGACTTCGTGACGCTCCTGCCCGCGTGGCTGGAGCGGGAGGGTCCTGAGGGCCCCGAGCTGCGCGCGGTCGAGGGCGGCCTGGCTTGAGGCTCCCCAAGGAGGACCGCCCTCCTCGCGAGGGCCTGCGCTTCCTGGCGCGCGCGTTCGGGAGCCTGGCGCTCATCGTGCTGCTGGCCGCCGCGGCCACGGCGACGGCCGGCCTGCTCCAGATCAAGGAGGAGCTCGCGACCCCCGCGGGCGCGCCGCCGCCGGTCAAGTCCAAGGAGATCACCGAGGCGCCGCCCGGCACGCCGCAGACGATCCTGGTCCTCGGCTCCGACCGCCGCTGGAGCGACCTGAAGAAGAACAACCCGAAGCTGACGAAGTCGGTCGCCGCGCGCTCGGACACGATCCTGCTGATCCGCATGGACCCCCACCAGGAGGCCACCGCGGTCCTGTCGATCCCGCGCGACCTCAAGGTGCTGATCCCGGGCTACGGCATCAACAAGATCAACGCGGCGTACTCGCTCGGCGGCCCGGACCTGACGGCCAAGACCATCAAGTCGCTCTTCGGCACCGACTTCAAGATCAACCACATCGTCAACGTCAACTTCCAGGGCTTCCGCCAGGTCGTCGACGCGCTGGGCTGCGTCTACACCGACGTCGACCGCCGCTACTACCACTCCAACCTCGGCCTGCCGGTCTCCCAGCACTACGCCGAGATCGACGTCAAGCCCGGCTACCAGCAGCTCTGCGGCCAGCGCGCCCTGGACTACGTGCGCTTCCGCCACGCCGACTCCGACCTCGTGCGCGCCGCGCGCCAGCAGGACTTCCTGCGCGCCGCCAAGGACCAGCTGAGCACGTCGTCGCTGATCGGCCAGCGCGGCAAGCTCATCAAGATCCTCAAGAAGAACACGCAGACCGACGAGTCGCTGCGCACGGTCAAGGGCGCGCTCAAGCTCGCCAAGCTCGGCGTGTTCTCGGCCGGCCATCCCGTCGCCCAGCTGAAGTTCCCGCCGGTCTACTCGGGCGACCCGCAGACGGGCGAGTACGTCGAGGCCTCCGCGGCCACGCTGCAGCGCCTGCGCGACCAGTTCTTCCACGCCTCGCCCGAGGTCAAGAAGACCAAGAAGTCGTCGAAGACCACCAAGAAGGCCAAGGCCGCCTCGGGCAACAAGCGCATCAAGAGCGCGAAGATCGTCAACGCCCGCCGCGCCGGCGAGAACCTCGTCGCCCAGACGGTCGCCAGCCACCGCCTCGGCTTCCGCCTCTACTTCCCGACGCGCCTGACGCCGAACGGGCGCTACGCCAGCACCGTCAACGACGGCACCACGACCGACCCGACGCCGCGTGTCTACACGATCCGCGATCGCGCGGGCCGCCCGCACAAGGCCTATCGCCTCGTCGTGCTGGAGAACATCCAGGAGGGCAGCTACTACGGTGTGCAGGGCACCGACTGGATGTCGCCCCCGGTGCTGGCCAACCCGACGTCCTCGCTGACGATCCACGGGCGCAAGCTGCTGCTGTTCAAGGCCGGCTCGCGACTGCGCTACGTCGCCTGGAAGCGGAAGAATGCCGTGTACTGGGTCTCCAACAGCCTGAACCTCAGCCTGTCCAACGCCCAGATGCTCGGCATCACCGGCTCCTTCACCCACCTCGGCCCTTGAGCGCCAACCCCATCGACGACCGCCCGCCACGCCTCGCGTGGGGCATGTACAAGCGCTTCCTGCTGGCGGCGCTGGTGGTCGTGCTCGCGTCGGCCGCGACCGTGGCGACCGCCGCGCTGCTCGAGATCAAGGACGACACGCACATCTTCCTCGGCGCCGGCGGCGGCAACCTCGCGCTGGGCCACAACGCCCTCGACAAGATCGATCCCGGCGGTCCGCAGACGATCCTGCTGCTGGGCTCCGACCAGCGCTACGTCGACGTCAAGGCCAAGAACCCGGTCCGCTCGGACACCATCATCCTGCTGCGGCTGGACCCGGCCAAGGGCGCCACGGCGGTCATGTCGCTGCCGCGCGACCTGAAGGTCAGGATCCCCGGCCACGGCACGGACAAGATCAACGCGGCGTACGCGATCGGGGGCCCGACGCTGTCGGTCAAGACGATCCGATCGCTGCTGCACATCCCGATCAACCACGTCGTCAACATCAACTTCGGCGGGTTCCGCCGCGCGGTCGACCGGCTGGGCTGCGTCTACACCGACGTCGACCGCCGCTACTTCAACGACAACAAGCCCCCGTTCGGCGGCGGCGGCAACTACGCGGCGATCGACATCAAGGCCGGCTACCAGAAGCTCTGCGGCCAGGACGCGCTGGACTTCGTCCGCTACCGCCACTTCGACACCGACCTGGTCCGCGCCGCCCGCCAGCAGCAGTTCCTGGCCGACGCCAAGGACCAGATCGGCGTCGGCAAGCTGTTCAGCGACCGCAAGGCGCTGCTGAAGATCTTCGGGCGCTACACCCAGACCGACATCAACAGCGGTCCCGCGATCCTGCGGCTGCTCAAGCTCGCGCTGGAGTCCGCGCAGAACCCCGTCCAGGAGATCCGCTTCCCGGGCGACATCACCGGCGACTACGTCACGGCGACGGCCGCGCACCTAGCCCAGATCAAGACGCGCTTCATGAACGCCTCGCCGCCGGCCAAGAGCAGCGCCGCGGCGAAGCAGCCCGCGCCAGCGAAGAAGAAGAAGTCCAAGTCGTCGTCCTCGTCGGCGCTGCCGCCTGGGATGCAGGCCGCGGGCACCGGCGCCGAGGACGAGGCCGTCCAGCTGGCGACCAAGCTGCCGTTCTCGGTGTACTACCCGAAGTCGGCGATCTCCGGGGCCGAGATGCTCCCCGACCACAGCCGCGCCTACGACATCTTCGACCGCGGCCGGCACAAGTACCGCGCATACCGCATGGTCTTCAAGACCAGCGGCCTCGGGCAGTACTACGGCGTCCAGGGCACGGACTGGGCGGGTCCGCCGATCCTCGACAACCCCAGCGAGCGGCGCCGGATGGGCGGCCGCACCTACGAGCTGTTCTACGACGGCAGCGACCTGCGGCTGGTCTCCTGGCGGGCGGGCAAGGCCGTCTACTGGGTCTCCAACACGCTTTCGCAGACGCTGGGGAACCGCCAGATGCTGGCCCTCGCCCGCACCGCGGGCAGGATCCGCTGAGCGCCCGCTGACCAGGAGACGGGGCCGCGGGCCGCTCCGCTAGCCTCTCGCGCTTCATGGCAGCACCTGAACCCATCGGCGTCATCGGCACCGGCTACGTGGGCCTCGTCACCGCGGCGGGCTTCGCGGAGCTGGGCAGCGACGTCTACTGCATCGACATCGACGCGGACAAGATCGAGCGCCTCGAGCAGGGCGAGATCCCGATCTACGAGCCCGGCCTCGAAGACCTGATCGCCAAGAACCGCGAGCGGATGCACTTCAGCACCGATATCGCGACGGCGCTGGAGCACGCGCGCCTGCTGTTCGTCGCCGTCGGCACGCCGCCCACCTACTCGGGCGACGCCGACCTCAGCGCCGTGCACGCGGTCGTCAACGCGATGCCGGTCTCCGACCGCCACGCGCTCGTGATGAAGTCCACCGTCCCGGCCGGCACCGGCACCGCGATCAAGCGCCTCTTCGCCGAGACCGGCAAGGACCAGTTCCGCTACGTCTCGTGCCCCGAGTTCCTCAAGGAGGGCTCGGCGGTCAAGGACTTCCTGCATCCCGATCGCGTCGTCATCGGCGACGACGGCGACTGGGCCGGCGACGCCGTCGCCGCGCTCTACGCGCCGCTCGAGTCACCGCTCGTGCGGACCGACATCAACTCCGCCGAGATGGTCAAGCTCGCGTCCAACGCGTTCCTGGCCACCAAGATCTCGTTCATCAACGAGATCGCCAACGTGTGCGAGGAGACCGGCGCCGACGTCGTCGAGGTCGCCAAGGGCATGGGCCTGGACGACCGCATCGGTCCGAAGTTCCTGCAGGCCGGCCTCGGCTTCGGCGGCTCGTGCTTCCCCAAGGACGTCACCG
>JAOPZD010000069.1 GCA_025964295.1 Conexibacter sp. | reverse complement strand
GCCATGAGCGCACCGCAGGTCATCGGCGTCGTCGGCGCCGGCACGATGGGATCGGGGATCGCCCAGCTCGCGGCCCAGAGCGGCGCGCGGACGCTGCTGTTCGACCCGGTCGAGGGCGCGGCGGAGGCGGGCGCCGAGCGGGCGCGCGCCGGGATCGCCAAGTTGGTGGACAAGGGCCGGCTCGACGGCGACGCCGCGGAGATCGGGGCGCGCGTCGAGGTGGCGACCGCGCTGGAGGACCTCGCCGCGGCGCAGCTGATCGTCGAGGCCGCACCCGAGCGCCTGGAGCTCAAGCACGATCTGTTCGGCGCGCTGTCGCGGATCGCCCCCGAGGCAGTGCTGGCGTCCAACACCTCGTCGATCCCGATCACCGCGATCGCCCGCGGCGCCGCCGATCCGTCGCGCGTCGTCGGCCTGCACTTCTTCAACCCCGCGCCGCTGATGGAGCTCGTCGAGCTCATCGCCGGCCTGCAGTCCTCCCAGGAGGCGCTGGCCGTCGCGCGCGCCGCCGGCGAGGCGATGGGCCGCCGCGTCATCGAGGCCGCCGACGGGCCCGGCTTCCTGGTCAACCGCTGCAACCGGCCGTTCGGGCTGGAGGCGCTGCGGCTCGTGCAGGAGCGGATCGCGAGCGTCGAGCAGATCGACGCGATCGTCCGCGCCGCCGGCTTCCGGATGGGGCCCTTCGAGCTGCAGGACCTCGTCGGGATCGACGTCGGCTTCGAGGTGGCCAAGTCGTTCCACGAGCTGAGCTTCGGCGAGCCGCGCTGGCGCCCGTCGCCGCTGAGCGCGCAGAAGGTCGCGGCCGGGCAGCTGGGCCGCAAGAGCGGCCAGGGCTGGTACACCTACAACAACGGCGAGCCGCACCGCCCGGAGGATCCGCCCGCGCCGGAGCCGGGCGTGCCCGAGGGCGCCGCGGGCCCGGTCATCATCAGCGGCTTCCTGCCGATCGCCGACGACCTGCGCGAGCTGGCCGAGGAGGCGGGCTTCGCGGTCACCGACGAGGCCGACGGCGAGGTGCCGTGGCTGATCGTCGAGTGCGGGCCCGCCGACGCCGACGCCCCGCCGCTGCAGGGCGCACCGCGCGTCCTGCTCGTCGCCGAGGGCGCGCTGCAGGACCTCGACCAGGGCGGCGCGGCGGCCGGCTTCCACGCCCTGTCGCCGATCGGCCTGGTCGAGCTGACCCGGACGATCGCGACCGCCGACGTCGCCGCCGAGCGCGCCGAGGCGTTCTTCTCCGCCCTCGGCTTCCCGACCGCCTGGGTCGCCGACGCGCCCGGCCTCGTCCTCGGCCGCATCCTCGCTCAGGTCGTCAACGAATGCGCGTTCGCGGTCGGCGAGGGCGTCGGCAGCGCCGAGGACGTCGACGCCGGCATGGCGCTGGGCATGAACTACCCGACCGGCCCCCTCGCCTGGGCCGACCACATCGGCCTCGACCACATCGTGATGATCCTCGACGGCCTGCGCGAGGAGTACTCCGAGGAGCGCTACCGCACCGCGCCGCTGCTGCGCCGCACCACCGCCTTCCACGAGCACGAGCACTTCGAGCACGACCACGGCGAGCCGTGATCTCACGTCCGCGCGCCGCGTAGCGTTGGAGTTGCAGTGATCCCGTTCCAGCGCTTCCTCGACGAGCATCGTGAGCCGGTCCACCGGTTCCTGGTGGCGTCGGTCGGGCGCGATGGGGCCGATGACTGCTTCCAGGAGACGTTCCTGGCGGCGATGAGCGCCTACCCGCGGCTGCGGGCGGGATCCAACCACCGGGCGTGGGTGATGACGATCGCCCATCGCAAGGCGATGGACCACCACCGGGCGCGCAAGCGCAACGCCATCCCGGTCGACGACGTCCCGGAGATCGCGGTGCATGACCCGCCCCCGGCCGACGACGAGACCTGGGCGCGCGTGCGCGGCCTGCCGCCCAAGCAGCGCGCTGCCGTGCTGCTGCGCTACGCGGGCGACCTCGCCCACGCCGAGGTCGCCGTCGCGCTGGACTGCTCCGAAGAGGCCGCCCGGCGCTCGGCCTACGAGGGCCTCAAGAAGCTCCGCCAAGAGATGAGCCCGACGCGATGACCGACCACGACACCCTGCTGCCGCCCCCGGCCGACCCCGCGGCGCTCGACGCCGCGACCGCGCGCTTCGTTGCGCGCGCCGAGCCCGACGTCGCCTACGCCGTCGTCGACTCGCCCGTCGGCGAGCTCGTCGCCGCCGTGACGCCGCAGGGCCTGGTCCGGCTGGCCTACGAGGACTTCAACGGCGGCGTCGACGCGGTGCTCGAGAGCCTCGCGGCGAAGCTCAGCCCGCGGATCCTCGAGAGCCCGGCCCGCCTGGACGCCGTCCGCCGCGAGCTCGACGAGTACTTCGCCGGTCGCCGCGAGAGCTTCGACCTGGCGATCGACTGGACGCTGTACTCCGACTTCGGCCGGCGCGTCCTGCAGGCGACCGCGGCGATCCCGTTCGGGGCCACCGCCAGCTACGGCGACGTCGCCGCGACGGCGGGCAACCCGAAGGCCTCGCGCGCGGCGGGCCGAGCCCTGGGCGCCAACGCGATCCCGATCGTCGTGCCCTGCCACCGCGTGATCGGCACGAGCGGCAAGCTCACGGGCTACACGGGCGGCATGCACCGCAAGGAGGCGCTGCTGCGCCTCGAGGGCATCGCCTTCTAGGCCAAGGCGGCGGCTGCTCTACCGCTGCGGGCGCGGCGTCTCGGTGACGCTCGGCGCGGCGACGGCCGGCTTGGGGGCGCCGCTCTGGGCGACGGGGGTGACCTTCGGATACTGGAACGTGTGCGCGGGGTGCATGTCTATCTCTCTCTACGCATGGACGGCGGCGGAGTTGCGCCCTACGCGTGTTAAGGGATGTTTCGCCGGGCAGCGCAAGGTTCCTTGCGCCGCCCGGCGAGACCTCGCGCGCTCAGCCCGCGTCGTCGTTGGCCGCCCTGAGCACGCAGGGGATCGTCGCCGAGGACGTCCCGGCGGCGCCGTCGGCGTAGGAGAAGGACCCCAGGAACGGCCAGCCGGGCTTCGTGCACGACGTCGGCGCCTCGATGAACGGCACCTTCCTGCGGCCGATCCCGCCGACGTTGACCTGGAAGCTGAGGATCGCCGCGTCGTTGTCGCCGACCGTCTGGATCCGCGGGACCGGCAGGTCGAGCACCCAGCCGTAGCGGCCCGAGGACCTCTTCAGCGTGCCCTCGAGCGGGATGACGACCGTCCCCAGCGCGCGGGCGTAGATGATGATCTTGCGCCCGTTGCCGGCCTTGGGGCCGTTGAAGACCTTGATGTCGGCGGGGAAGTCGGTCTCCAGCGCGTGCGCCAGCGCCTTGCCGTCGCCCAGCCGCGAGCTCGACGGGCAGCCGTCGGGGCCCTTGTCCTTGATGATGGCCAGCGTGCAGGTCCCGAACGCCTCCGGGTGGACCTTCGCCCCGCGGGTGAAGCTGAAGACCATGTGGTTGACCGGCGCGGGCGTGACCCCGTCGGTCGAGCCGAGCTGCGCGCCGATCGAGAGGTTGACGATCCACGGCTTGCCCGCGGGCTGGCGCACGAGCTCGGCGGCGATGTCCAGCCGCTGGGTGTGGTCGGCCAGCGCGGTCGCGGCGACGGCGCCGGTCCCGGCGAGCGCCGCGACGGCGGCGCAGAGCGCCGGCAGGCAACGGGGGCGGATGGTCATCGGTCTCCTCCGGGAGCGTGGGACAGCGGGGTGATCTGGGGGAAGCTCGGGGCGCCCTGCGGGTGGGGCTGCAGCAGGCACGGCGTGCCGCTGCCCTGGTCGTCGTCGAGGACGAAGTGCTGGATGCGCCGCAGCATCTCGGGCGAGAAGCCGCCCGACGCGACGGTCGTCGTCGCCAGCTTCGGGAACGCGGGCGACGCGCCGCAGCCGCGGTCGTCGAAGAGCGTGAGCGGGCTGCCCGCGCCGACCCGCACGTCACCCGACTCATAGGCATTGGCTCGCATCCACGGCTGGCGGGTCGGGTACTGCGCGAGGCTGCCGGGGTTCAGCGCCATCCCGACGCGCGCGTAGTGGACGCCCGCGCCGCGGCTGCCGTAGCCCGCGGCCGTCGCCTGCGTCGCCGCGGTCACGTTGGACACCAACGTGTTCAGCGACGCCGCCTGCGGCGTGATGTAGGCCAACGCGGGCTGCAGCTGGTCCAGGAACGGCGCGAACGCTGCCACGAAGGGCCGCGTGCGGTCCAGGAAGCGGCGCGTCGCGGGGAGCCCGCGGCGCGCGGCGGCGTCGAGGCCGTTCACGCCGCGCACGAGACCGCCGAGCTCGCGCGCGGTCGCCGGGACCTCC
>JAOPZD010000002.1 GCA_025964295.1 Conexibacter sp. | reverse complement strand
CGTGGTCGGCGCCCAGCGCCGCGAGGTTGGCGGCCGCGTCGCCGAAGCCCGGGACCAGGAGCCGCAGGCCCTCCAGCAGGGCCCGCGCGCCCGGGCGGTCGCCGGCGGCGTCCAGGACGACGGCGAGGTCGTTGACCAGCTCGGGATCCAGCTGCTGGGCGACCGCGGCGCGCAGCAGGCCGGCCGCCTCGGCGGGCGCGCCCGCCTCGAAGGACGCGACCGCGCGCGCGTGGAGCTCGGTGACGCTCATACGACGTTCGTCGGCGGCCCGCCCGCCGACCTGTAGGCCCGGCTAGGCCGGGACGTCGCGGTAGGTCAGCACCACGCGCCCGAGGACGACGACGTCGCCGTCGCGCAGCTCGGCCTCCGTGACCCGGCGGCCGTTGACGAACGTCCCGTTGGCGCTGCGGTCGTCGAGGATCCGGACGGCGGAGGGCCGCTGGTGGACGATCGCGTGGCGGCGGGAGACCGACTGGTCCTCGAGCTGGACGTCGGCGCTGAAGCCGCGCCCGACGTGGGTGGTGCCCGGGCCCAGCGGCAGCAGCAGGCGCTCCTCGCCGTCGTCGACCTCGAGGTAGCGCCCGGGACCAGGACGCTCGGAGGGCACGCCGTGGCGGCGGTCGCGGAAGCTGACGCGCGGGAGGGCGTCCAGGACGGCGGTGCGGGTGTCGGCGGCGGGCTCGGGGAGGCAGGTCGTGGGGGTCATGCCTAGGAGTTCAGCGCGCGAACCTCAGCGCAACCTCAAGGGTGTGCGAGAGCTTGCGCAGGATCCCTGGCGCATCGAACCGCAGTGCGCCGGGAAGGCCGTTAGCCTGCCTGCACGAATGTCATCCGCCCGCCCCTTGACCACCCCTGACGGCCGGTTGGCCCTGCGCCTGCTGGAGGAGGCGGGAGACACGGGCCTGAGCGTCGCCGAGATGCGCCGCGAAGGGCTGCAGATGCCCGCCCAGGCGCTCTACGAGGTCGAGCTCGCCGGCTGGCCGCTGGAGCGCCGCAGCGGCCGCACCCGCCTGCGTCCGGCCGACGCGCCGCCGCCCAAGCCGTTCGAGATGCCGCCCAAGGTGCGTCTCGTGCCGCGCGGCTGAGCCGGAACTCCGGCGTACCACATCAACAACGTCCCCCGGCTGGGGGATGCAGGCCCCTGCCGGCCTTCCGACCACCCCGGTCAGTGCCCTGTTCCCCCACTGACTCCAAGGTCCTCTCGTGAGCCTCTCCGTCCGCGGCAAGCTGCTTGCCGCCTTCGCCGCCATGTTCCTGCTGACCGCCGCCATCGGCGGTCTCGCCCTCTCGCGTCTCGGCAAGGTCGCCGACGACGTGCACACGCTCGGCTCGGCCACCGTGCCCAGCACGGAGCGCACCGGCGAGGTGACCACGATCACCAACAAGATCCGCAAGGACCAGATGCATTACCTGCTGGTCGCTCCCAAGGACCGCGCCGGCGTCCTGGACGACCTCGCGGGCGACGACGCCGACCTCGCCGCGCTCTACAAGAAGATCACCCCGAGCGACCCGACCTACCGCCAGGCGATCGCGCTGCGCGCGGTGATCGAGAAGTACAACAAGACCGCCGCGCCGTTCGTCGGGCTGCAGGACGCCGGCCGCCTCGACGCCGCCGCCGCGGCCATCGACAACCCGGTGTGGGACGAGGTCAAGGCCGCGATGAAGGCCTGGCAGACCGCGCAGGTCAAGAGCGCCGCCGCCTTCGCCGCCAAGAGCGAGGACAACGCCGCGGCCGCCCGCCGCAACATCGCCGTCGGGCTCCTGCTGGCGCTCCTGCTCGGCTTCGCGCTGGCCTGGGTCATCTCCGGGCGCATCGCCGCGCGGATCGCCGCGGTCGTCGCGCGCCTGGGCACCCTGCGCGACGGCGACACCACCGACCTGCGCCAGGGCCTGGACCGCTTCGCCGCCGGCGACCTGACCGTCACCGTGGCACCGACGACCGAGCCGCTGCACGACGACTCCACCGACGAGCTCGGCGAGCTCGCCCGCGCGGTCGACGCCGTGCGCGAGACCACCGGCGCCTCGATCACCTCCTACAACGCCTCGCGCGACGCGCTGGCCGGCCTCATCGGCCAGGTCGCGGGCACCGCGGGCACGGTCTCGGCCGCCTCGCAGCAGATGGCCGCCGTCTCGGAGGAGACGGGCCGCGCCGTCGGCGAGATCGCCAACGCCGTCGCCGAGGTCGCCGCCGGCACCGAGCGCCAGGTGCGCGCGGTCGGCTCGACCAAGGCCATCACCGAGGAGATGACCGCCGCGACCGCCGAAGGCACGCAGCGCGCCGAGGAGACCGCCGCGGCCGCCAATCGCGCTCGCGACCTGGCCGCCGCCGGCGCCGAGGCCGTGCGCCAGGCGACCGACGCGATGTCCGCCGTGCGCGAGGCGTCGTCGGAGGCGACCGGCGCGATCCGGGCGCTGGGCGACAAGTCCGGCGAGATCGGCGGGATCATCGACACGATCACCCAGATCTCCGAGCAGACCAACCTGCTCGCGCTCAACGCCGCCATCGAGGCCGCGCGCGCCGGCGAGCAGGGCAAGGGCTTCGCCGTCGTCGCCGACGAGGTGCGCAAGCTCGCCGAGGAGTCCCAGCAGGCCGCGGCGTCGATCGCCGCGCTGATCGGCGAGATCCAGGCCGAGACCGGCCGCGCGGTCGACGTCGTCGCGTCGGGTCAGGCCCGGACCGACGACGGCGCCCACACCGTCGAGCAGGCCCGCGAGTCGTTCGTGGCGATCGGCGGCTCGATCGAGGAGATGAGCGACCGCGTCGCCCAGATCGACGAGGCCATCGCCCGCATCAGCGGCGCGGCGCGGCGCGTGCAGGGCGACATGAGCGAGGTCGCCGCCGTCGCCGAGCAGTCCTCGGCGTCGTCGGAGCAGGTGAGCGCGTCGACCCAGGAGACCTCCGCGTCGGCCACGGAGATCGCGACGTCCGCCGAGCAGCTGGCGCGCAGCGCGGGCGAGCTCGAGGACCTCGTCGGGCGCTTCACGCTGGCCTAGCGCGGCCCCGCGGAAGTTGGGTCGAAGTGCCTGCGCACCGCGACCGGGTGAGCGCCACTTACCGATGCAGCGACGCCCCCGGTGACGCGGGCTGTGTGGCCTCTGCGCGTCGCCGGGGGCGTCGTCGGGAACTTCGTAATCGTGGCGCGTTGCCGCTCGGTCAGGCGGTGGCGCGACGCGTGCGCTTCATCGGGGTCCGCTTCTTGGTGGACTCCGGGATCTGGTTGCTGAGCGGCACGGACTCGAAGCCGAGCAGCACCACGCCCGCGTCGATCGCACCCTCGTCGCCGGCCTTGGCGATGCGCTTGGCGGCCTCGGCCTCGATCTTGTCGACGCGGTCGAGGAACTTCGCGGCCTCGGCGGCCAGGGCCTTCCAGCCCCTGTCGTCCACGCGCGCGGTCTTGCGCTCGAGCACGGCGTCGGCACGGTCGAACCCGCCGGCCGCGGCCGACGCGTTGGTGTAGTCCTCGAGCATCTTGAGCTGGGACCCGACCGCTGCCTGCTTGGCAACGGGCGACGCCTTGGACCAGTTCTCCTGCGTGACCTTCGGGCGAGCCTTGGCCTTGTAGTGGTGCTCCACGGCACCACGCACGCGCGTCTCGTCGACGAGCTCGATGAGACCGAGCTTGTGGAGCGTGCGCACGTGATAGGCGGTGGCGCCGAGGGTGGTGCCGAGCCACTGGGAGAGCTCGTTGGGACTGGCCTTCCGCTCCTGCAGCATGGCCATGATCCGGACCCTCACCGGATGGCTCATGGCCTTGACGTAGCGGGGGTCATCAATCGCTGTGATGGGCTTCACTGTCCGTCCAGATTCGTTCAGGTATTTGGAGGTACGAGCGAACCTTATCCTGCCGCTACGACGGGTATCGCAGTTTCTGTTCAGGTTCGTGGCCTCGAATTGTGCAAAGACGCTGAACCGTCGTCAATCCTCTAACCGGGGGATCCGGGCGATTTCATAGACAGATGACGGGCACTCAGTGCTAAGTCGCGCCGCCGACGCCTAGGCGCCGGCGAGGCGGCGCAGGTCGGGCGCGATCGCGTCAAGGTACGGCGCCGGGACGACCTCGGCGGCGCTGACCGCGACGTCCTCCTCGCGCGCGCCGTCCCAGGCGCGGCCGCCGACGCTGACCGCCTCGCGGGCGTCGTCCTCGCTCCCCGTCACCGCCGCCGCGAGCGCCGCGAAGCCCTCGTGGCCGACGAGCACGAGGCCGTCGAGCTCGACGCGATCGAAGCCCGTCCACCGCGCCAGCGGCCGGTCGTCGCGCACGGCGAAGACGTGCTGCAGCTCACGGTTGACGACGCCCGAGCGCTCCGGATCGTCCACTCGATGGACCCCTAGGGGCTCCAGATCGTCGAACACGTAGGCGGTGCCGAGCTCCTCGTCGGCCTCGCGCACGCCGTCGCGGACAGCCTCGCCCGCGAGCAGGTGGCCGGCCGCCGACGCGTCGAGGTAGCCGGGCCACGAGGACTTGTCGCGCGCGCGGCGCTGGAAGAGCACGCCGCCGGGCGTCACGACCCAGAGGTGGAAGGCCAGGTGCCAGTCACCGTCGCGGTGGACGTCCCCGCGGCGCTTGGTGCCCACGTGCCAGCCGCGCTCGTCGAAGACGTCGAGGAGCTCGTCGTCCATCGACGGGGAATCTAGCGCCGCGGCGGGTCGGTCCAGTAGCGCCGCCGCACGCGCCGGGCGTCCGCGCTGACGCGCTGCTCGCCGACGTCCAGCGCGCGCCAGGCCGGGCAGTGGGCGTTAAGCAGCTCGAGCAGGACGTCGGTCGCCGCCTGCTCGCCGCGCTGGGGATCGACCTCGGGGCCGTAGAGGTCGTCGACCGGCTCCAGCAGCAGCGCCCGGACGACCAGCGCGCCGTCCCGGGCCTCGGCGCGGACGTAGCGGAAGGCCCACTGATGGGGATCGCGGGCCAGCTCGGTGAAGTCGGACTGCAGGCGCAGCGCCGCCTGCGCGACCGCGGGGACCGCCGCGACGCGCAGGGTCACGTCGAGGCAGGGGGTGAAGGGCAACGGGGGCTCCGAGACGGTCAGGGCGGCGCGGACCCTAGTGAAGGCCACGTGGACCTTCGCAACGCTCAACGACTCTGCGCAGATTGGGTGTCCAAAGCTCCCTGAACCGAAACGTCGCGGTCACGGGCGTCTCACTTCGGTGTCCGTCCGGGAGCGGCCGGGTACGCCCCGCGCCATGCCGTCCCGCTCCGCGGCGCTCGCC
>JAOPZD010000054.1 GCA_025964295.1 Conexibacter sp. | reverse complement strand
GGCGCGGCGCGGCCGCCTCACCGCACCAGCAGCACGACCGCCACGACCACGCCCAGCGTGATCACCGCCCCGCGCAGCACCGGGTCCGGCAGCCGCCGCGCCACGCCGACGCCCACGCGCCCCCCGACCAGCGTCCCCGCGCCGACGACCAGCGCGCTCAGCCACGCCACGGGCCCGAACAGGGCGACGGCGACCGCCGAGACGACCGCGATCGTCAGCGACAGCACCTGCTTGATGGCGTTGAGCCGCTGCAGCGGCTCCTCCAGCGTCAGGCCCAGCGCGGCCAGCAGGACGATGCCGAGCCCGGCGCCGAAGTAGCCGCCGTAGATCGAGGCGATCCCGACGCCGACGACCAGCCGCGCCGGCGCGGTGTGGTGCTGGACGCGGGTGACCCAGCGCGAGACGAAGGGCTGGATCCCCAGCAGCGCGCAGGCCAGCAGCACGAGCCACGGCGCCAGCGCCTCGAACGTCCCCTCCGGCCCGACGAGCAGCAGCGTCGTGCCGACGATCGCGCCCAGGCCCGCGGCCGCCGCGAGCATTCGGACCCGCGCGCGCTGGCCGGCGAGGTCGTCGCGGGAGGTCGCCGCGGCGCTCAGGTAGCCCGGCAGCGTCGCGATCAGGTTGCTGACGTTGGCGCTCAGCGGCGAGAGCCCCGTCGCCAGCAGCGCGGGGAACGACACGAGCGAGCCGCCGCCGGCGACCGCGTTGATCGCGCCGGTGGCGACCCCGGCGGCGGCGAGCAGGGCGGCGTCGGCGGCGTCCATCGGCGGCGAAGTGTGCCCGAACATCCGTCCACGCCCGGACGACGCCCCTGAACGGCGCACCGGCCGGGTCGATTCCGGGGTCGTGGGCCCCTCCTCCCCGACCGCACGCCGCGGCGCGCTGGCCGTCGCGCTGGTCGCGTTCGTCCTCGTCTCCGGCGCGGGCCTCCTCACGCGCCACGACAAGCCGCTCGCCGTCGCCACCGGCAAGGCCGTGCGCCTGTCGGCCTCCGCGCTGGCCCCGACCCACGCCCTGCGCCCCGGCGACGTGCCGCAGGTCCTCTACGTCGACGACAGCCTGGTCAAGGTCATGTGGTACCGCCACGGCCGCGCCGTCGCGACGTCCGGCGTGCGGGCCGACACCGGCGTCATGCACCAGGGCGCGGTGACCGATCGCGCCGGATGGGGCGCGCCGCTCTCCCACGCGCCGATCGTCCTCGGGGCGCTGGCCATCCTCTTCCTGCTCGCCACCCTGCGGCTCCCGCTGCGCCGGATGCGGACGCTCGACGTGCTCGCGCTCTCCGCGCTGCTCGCCCCCGCCGTCCTGATCGACCACGGCCGCTTCGGCCCCGCCGAGGGCCTGATGGCCGCGCTGCTGCTCTACCTCGGCGCGCGCGGCGCGTGGCTGGCCATGCGCGGCCCCGACCCCGCCGACGACCCCGAGGCGCCGGTCCTGCTGACCGTCGCGGCCGCCCGCGCGCGCCTGCCGCGCCTGGCGCCGCAGGTCGCGCTCACGCTGCTGGCCGCCACGGTGATGGTCGTCGTGACCTCGACCGGCATCGTCGACATCGCGGTCGCCAACATGGAGGGCGCCACGGTGCTCGCGCACGGCCGGCTGCCCTACGGCCACATGCCCGGCGACATCGTGCACGGCGACACCTACGGCCTGCCGATCTACGCCCTCTACGCGCCGTTCGCCGCGATCTGGCCGATGACCAGCGACTGGGACGACCCCATCGGCTCGCTCGTGCTCAACGCGATCGTCCTCCTGGCCTGCGTCGCCGGCGCCGGCGCCGCGACCCGGGGCGCCCGCTGGCCGGCGATCGTCGCGCTGCTCGCCTTCCCCGCCGCGCTGATGGGCAGCTCGAGCGGCACGAACGACGTCCTGATCGCCGCGGCGCTGCTCTGGGCCTTCGCGTGGTGGACGCGCCCCGCCGCCTCCAGCGCCCTCGTGATGCTCGCCGGCCTGGCCAAGCTCGCGCCGATCGTCCTGCTGCCCCTGTGGCTGGCGCGGCTGCGCGGCGCCGAGCTGCGCCGCGCGCTGATCGCGAGCGCCGCGGTCGGCCTCGCCGTCCTGATCGGCCTGGTCGCCGTCGGCGGCCTGCACGGGCCCGCGTCGATGGTCGAGGCGCTGGCCTTCCAGTTCAGCCGCCGCTCGGAGCTGTCGATCTGGACGGCGCTGCGCCTGCAGCCGCTGCAGCCGTTCGCGCAGGGCCTCACGCTGGCGATCGTCGCCGGCGGGACCGTCCTGGTCTGGCTGGACCGCGCGGTCGCCGCGGACCCGCGCCGCGTCGCCGGCCTCGTCTCCGCGGTGCTGGCCGGCCTGCAGGTCTCGGCCAACCACTGGGCGCCGCTCTACCTGCTGTGGTTCGCGCCGCCGGTGATGATCGCGCTGCTCGGCCCGCTCGGCGCCCCCGCCCCCGCCACCGCACCGGCCCCCGTGCCGGCGTCCGGGACCGCCTCCGCGGCGACGAGGTTTGCCCCCGTCTGACCAGGGGAAACGTCTGATCGATTCGTCCTGAGGAGGAGATCGATCATGGCGACCGCTCGTGTCCGCTGGTGGTACCTGCTGCTCGCGATCCCGTTCGCGGGACTGCTCTACCCGCCGCTCTACGCGCGCCATGACCCGGAGCTCTTCGGGTTCCCGTTCTTCTACTGGTACCAGCTGGCCTGGGTCCCGGTCACCGCGCTGCTGACCATCGTCGTCTACCGCCGGGCACGGGCCGCACGATGACCCCCGCCGTCTCGGTCAGCCACGGCACCGACGCCGTCACGCTGACGGTCTTCCTGGTGCTCTTCGCCGCGGTGACGATCATCGGCTTCGTCGCCGCGCGCTGGCGCCGCTCGGGCGTCGAGAGCCTCGACGAGTGGGGCCTCGGCGGCCGGCGCTTCGGCGGCGTCATCACCTGGTTCCTGCTCGGCGGCGACCTGTACACCGCCTACACGTTCGTCGCCGTGCCCGCGCTGGTCTTCGGCGTCGGCGCCCAGGGCTTCTTCGCGCTGCCCTACACGATCCTCGTCTACCCGCTGGTCTTCGTCGCCCTGCCGCGCCTGTGGACCGTCGCGCACCGCAAGGGCTACGTCACGCCCGCCGACTTCGTCCGCGGCCGCTTCGGCTCGCGCAACCTCGCCACCGCCGTCGCCCTCACGGGCCTGCTGGCGACCATGCCCTACATCGCGCTGCAGCTCGTCGGCATCCAGGTCGTGCTCGGCACGATGGGCATCACCGGCGACTGGCCGCTGATCCTCGCCTTCGCGATCCTCGCGGGGTACACCTACCAGTCGGGCCTGCGCGCGCCCGCGCTGATCGCCGTCGTCAAGGACGTGCTGATCTACGTGACGATCATCGTCGCGGTGATCTACATCCCGGGCAAGCTCGGCGGCTTCGGCCACATCTTCGACAGCGCGGGCGCCGCGCTGTCCAAGAAGGACCCGCCCGGCGCGCTGATCCCGCAGACGACCGACGCGCAGGTCGCCTACGCGACGCTCGCGCTCGGCTCGGCGATGGCGCTGTTCCTCTACCCGCACGCGCTGACCGCGTCGCTGAGCGCGTCGTCGGCCCAGACGCTGCGCCGCAACGCCGCCGTCCTGCCCGCCTACTCGTTCCTGTTGGGGTTGATCGCGCTGCTGGGCTACATGGCGATCACCGCCGGCATCCAGCCCAACACCCCCAACTACGCGGTCCCCGACCTCTTCGCGCAGATGTTCCCCGCCTGGTTCACCGGCGTCGCGTTCGCGGCGGTGGCGATCGGCGCGCTGGTGCCCGCGGCGGTGATGTCGATCGCGGCGGCCAACCTGTTCACGCGCAACCTGTGGCGGGAGTACGTCAACCCGGACATGACCGACGCGCAGGAGTCCCAGATCGCCAAGATCGTGTCCTTGGGGGTCAAGGTCGGCGCGCTGGTGTTCATCATCGTGCTGCCCACGAAGTACGCGATCGACCTGCAGCTGCTCGGCGGCGTCTGGATCCTGCAGACGATGCCGTCGGTCGCGCTGGGCCTCTACGGCCGCCTGCACCGCCACGCGCTGCTGGCCGGGTGGCTGGTCGGCATGGTCGTCGGGACGGCGATGGCGATCGACCAGGACTTCAAGTCCTCCGTCTACCCGCTCGACATCCTGGGGTTGCACATCAACGCCTACGAGGCGATGTTCGCGCTGGCGGCCAACCTCGTCGTGTCGGTGCTCGGCACGGTCCTGCTGCGCGCGCTGAAGGTCCCCGACGGCATCGACGACACGACGCCCGAGGACTTCGTCGAGCCGCCCGCGGGCCCGGCCGCGCCGCTGCCCGCGACCCCGGAGCAGGACGAGCGCGCCGGGCGCTTCGGGCGCCCCGCGCACACGGGCCCGGCAAGCTGACGTTGCGCCGGGCCCCGCATTGGGGAAGGCTGCGGGCATGGCAGAGGACGCGCTTCGCGGCGGCATCGACCTGGGCGGCACGAAGATCCAGGCGATCGTCGCCGACCCCGACCACCAGGTGCTCGGCCAGGCACGCCGGCCCACGCCGACCGAAGGCGGGCCGGCGGACGTCATCGCCGCGCTCGCCGAGGCGCTGGAGGAGGCCGCCGAGGCCGCGAGCGTCGCGCCCGGCGCCCTGGCCGGGAT
>JAOPZD010000671.1 GCA_025964295.1 Conexibacter sp. | reverse complement strand
CTCGGCGGCGGGCTCGTCGCCCGCGTGGTCCGGGGCCGCGGGCGCGGGACGGGCGACGTCCTGTTCTTCGACGAGGTGCGGCAGGTGCTGTCGCGCGGCGCGCTGCTCGGCCTGGGGCTCAGCGAGCGCGAGGCCGACGTGCTGCAGGAGCTGGCGCGCGGCGGCACGACCGCCGAGGCCGCCGCGGCGCTGGGCATCAGTCAGCGGACGGTCGCCAAGCACAGCGAGCGCATCCACCGCAAGCTCGGTGTGCGCTCACGCGCGCAGGCGATCGCGACGGCGGCCGCCGCGGCGGGCGCGGGGGAAAGCCACCGCCCGGTGCTGGCGGCGGCCTAGCTCGATCGAGCGGGCGGGGAGGGGACTACCAGCCGCCGCGCCAGCGGCTGTCGCCGCCGGCGGACTTGATCGCGGCCTTCTTGGCGTCCTTGCGCTTCTCGAGGCGCCACTGGAGCAGCGAGACGAGCAGGATGAAGACCGGGAACGCGGCGATCAGGATGAAGCCGGCGTCGGTGACGACCTTGTCGTCGGTCTCGCCGTAGGTGCCTTCGCCCGAGTTCTGGGCCAGCGCGACCGGCGCGAAGAGGGCCAGCAGCGAGAGGGTCAGCAGCAGGGTGGTCGTCAGGCGGCGCATCGCCAGGGCATCGTATTGAATGCGGCGCCATGGCGACACTCACGCGCGAGCGGCTCGACGGCGACATCGAGGTCCTGCGGCTGGACCGCCCGGAGGTCCGCAACGCGATGGATTCCGCGCTGCTGGCCGAGCTGGACGCCGTCCTGGCCGAGCTGGCCGCCGACGCGACGCTCCGCGCGCTGGTCTTCTCGACGACCAGCATGCGCGCGCTGTGTGCGGGCGCGGACGTCTCCGAGCAGCTCGACCACGCCGGCGGCGTGGCGCGGATGGAGCTGTTCGCGCGCCTCTACGCGGCCATCGAGGCGTTCCCCGCGCCGACGATCGCGGTCTGCGTCGGCAACGTCGTCGGCGCGGGCGCCGAGGTCGCGGCCGGCTGCGACCTGCGCGTCGGCGGCGAGAACCTCAAGCTCGTCTTCCCGGGCGCGAAGCTCGGCGTGCCGGTCGGTCCCGCGCGGCTGGTCCCGCTGGTCGGGCTCTCCAAGGCGCGCGAGCTGATCTTCACCGGGCGTGTCGTGGCGATCGACGAGGCCGAGGCGCTCGGGCTGCTGGCGCGCCGGACGCCGGAGGACGAGGCCGAGGCGGCCGCGATCGCGCTGGCGCGGGAGATCGCCGTCCATCCCGCCGGCGGCCTGCGCCACCTCAAGGACCTCTTCCGCGAGTACGAGGCCACCAAGTACCGCGTGGCCCGCGAGAACGCCGAGATCGTCGAGTTCCAGCGCACCGGCGGCGGCCTCCCGTATGGCGGTGTGAAACGCTGAGCGAACGACGCCCTGCTGGTCGCTCAGCGCCGCCTGATCACGCCCTTCAGCCACGGCACGACGGTCTTCAAGTAGGCGTTGGTCGCCGGCGCCGCGGTGAGCGGGTCGAGGTGGCTCTCCGTCACGCCCGCGTCGACCAGCTTGGCCTCGCCGGCCGGCGACCGCGACAGCTTGATGAAGGACTTGGCCCCCTTCAGCACGGCGCCGTGGGTCAGCGAGGTCTGCAGCGCGTAGACCGGCACGTCGGCCTGCCGCGCCCACTTCAGGCGCAGCCCGAGGTACCTGGCCGCGCCGTTCTGGGCCAGCGGCGAGGCCGCGTCGACGTCGAGGTTCAGCCGCGCGGGATAGAACCACTCGACCGCGTTGGCGGGCTCCTGGCCGAAGGTGGCGGCGACCCGCGCGATCGGGGAGACCTCGCCGTCGACCCAGTCGCCGGTCGGCCCCAGCACGCCCGAGCGCACCTGGATCAGCCCGAGCGCCTTCGGGGACGTCGTCGCGTCGAAGGCGAAGCCGAGCTCTCCGCGGTTGGTGGCCGGGATCGGCGGCTTGAACTGCGGCGGCAGGAGGCTGAACGCCTGGCCGACCGACGGGCCGGTCGGGTCCTTGATCGCCAGGATCGCCGCGGACTCCGACAGGATCCCGGTGACCCACGGCAGCCCGAGCCCGAGCAGGTCGAGGAACGGCTGCTTGCGGATCGTCGCCAGCCGCGTCTTCGCCTGGGCCAGGTCGGCCGAGTCGAACGACCCGCGCAGGCCGCCGTCGATCAGCACGACGCCGTCGAGGTCCTTGTAGCCGGCGCGGCCGTTGAAGTCCCACGACGCGTAGGCCACGGCGACTGACGCGCCGAGCGAGTGGCCGCCGAGGATCACGCGCTTGCCGTCCTTGCGCGCCCGGTCGACGACGCGCTTGACGTCCTCCAGCTGCACCCGCAGGCCCCAGTCGGCGGCGAAGCCGAGCTTCGACGCGTCCGGCGGCTGGTAGTGCGGGGTGATCTGCGGGTCGGCGATCCAGCCCGCGTAGTAGTCGAACATCGCCTGCGGCGTGACCGTGCCCGCGAGCGCGGCGGTGAACACCGACGTGTCCTCCAGCTGCTGCGAGCGCCGGTCGACGGCCCAGACCTGCAGGCCCGGCACGTCCTTGACCAACTCGCGCGCGGTGAGCGTGAAGTCGCCGCGCCCGCCGTTGGTCCCGGGGACGAGCACGAGCACCGTCCGCGCCTTCGCCGGGCCGAGCTTCGTGACGTCCAGCCGGTCGTACCGCCGCGGCCCCGGCGCCTTGGTCCAGCCCGTCATCGTGGTCTGGACCTCGGCGGCGGAGGCCGTCGCGGCAGCGGCGAGCGCTCCCGCGGCGAGCGCCGCGGCGAGCAGGAGGCGGTGGGGCATCGCGCATACCTACCATGGAGACGTGGCCGTCGCTATCGCATCCGACCTCTCCAAGGACATGGCCGGGAAGCCCCTCATGTCGGGCGTCTCATTCAAGCTCGAGCGCCGCGATCGGCTGACGATCGCCGGGCGCAACGGCGCGGGCAAGACGACGCTGCTGCGGATGCTGTCGGGCGAGACGGGGATCGACGGCGGCGAGCTGGTCTTCCAGAAGGGCGTCCGCGTCGCGCTGCACGACCAGCGCCCGCCGCGCGACCAGGACGTCACGCTGCGCGACTACGTCCTGTCGGCCTGCAGGGAGCAGCTGTCGCTGGAGGAGGAGCTCGGCCGCCTGGAGGTCGCGATGGCCGAGGGCGACGAGGCGGCGATGAACCGCTACGCCGACGTCTACGCCCGCTTCGAGGCCGCCGGCGGCTACGGCTGGCGCGACCGCGCCGGCAACTACCTGCACGGCCTGGGCTTCGCCGACGAGGCGCTGGACCGCAAGCTCGACACGTTCTCCGGCGGCCAGCTGACGCGCGCCTCGCTGGCCCGCGCGCTGGCGGTCGAGGCCGACCTCTTGCTGCTCGACGAGCCGACCAACCACCTCGACATCGAGTCGCTGGAGTGGCTGGAGCAGACGCTGACCTCGCTGGACTGCGCGATCGTCCTGGTCGCCCACGACCGCTGGTTCCTGGAGGCCGTCGGCACCGCGGTGCTCGAGCTCGAGGCCGGCCGCTCGCGGTTCTTCAAGGGCACGTGGCACGCCTGGCGCCGCGAGCAGGCCGCGCGCGAGCTGGCCCTCGGCCGCGCGATCGAGAAGCAGCAGGCCGAGATCGCGCGCATGGAGGCGTTCGTCGAGCGCTTCCGCGCGAAGGCGTCGAAGGCCAAGCAGGCGCAGTCGCGGGTCAAGGCCTTGGACAAGATCGAGCGGATCGACCACGACCCGCGCGACACGCGCGAGCTGGGGTTCCAGTTCGCCAAGCCCGAGCGCACCGGACGCGTGATCTTCGAGCTGGAGGACGGGCGGCTGGAGGTCGGCGAGGGAGCGCGCCACAAGGTGCTGCTCGAGGACGCCGAGATCTGGCTGGAGCGCGGCGAGCACGTCTCGCTCGTCGGTCCCAACGGGACCGGCAAGACCACGCTGATCGAGGCGCTCGCCGGCGCGCGGCCGCTCGACGGGGGCAAGCTGCGCACCGGCCACAACCTCAAGGTGGGGTACTTGAGCCAGCACGACTCCGAGCTGGAGGGGCTGGGCACGGCGCGGACGGTCGCCGAGGCCGCCGGCAAGCGCACGGGCCTGAACCCGGGCCAGACGCGCGCGCTGCTCGGGCGGTTCCTGTTCAGCGGCGAGGAGGCCGAGAAGCCGCTGGACGGCCTGAGCGGCGGCGAGCGCAAGCGCCTGTCGCTGGCGATCCTGCTGAGCCAGGGCGCCAACGTCCTGATCCTCGACGAGCCGACCAACCACCTGGACCTGGAGTCGCGCGAGGCGCTGGAGGACGCGCTGAAGGGCTTCGAGGGCGCGCTGCTGCTGGTCACCCACGATCGCGCGCTGCTGGAGGCCGTCGGCACGCGCACGGTCGCGCTCGAGCACCAGCGCCTGCGCTCCTACCTCGGCGGCTGGGTCGAGTACGCGCGGATCCTCGAGGAGCGCCGCGCGCTGGGCGAGGACCCGCTGGGGCCGCCGCCGGGCAAGCCGAAGGCCAAGCCGGC
>JAOPZD010000660.1 GCA_025964295.1 Conexibacter sp. | reverse complement strand
CGGCGCGGCGCCGTCGGCGGCGATCACCACCGCGGCCGGGATCGCGACGCCGTCGGGCGTCTCGCGGGCGAGCAGCAGGGCGATCAGCGACGCCTCGCCGTGGCCGACCGGGACCGCGATCTCGACGCCGAGCGCGCGCAGGGTCGCGCCCACGCGCTCGGTGAGGCCGGCGATCGTCAGCTCGCCGACGTGCTCGACCGTCGAGCCGCCGGCGCCGGGCAGGTCGAGCGCGACGACGCGCGCACCGCCGAGGCGCTCCAGCAGCGGGCGCCAGAGGTCCGCGGAGCCCTCCCACGCCGCGTGGCCGGCGAGGCCACCGTGCAGCAGCACGGTCGCGACCGATCCCGCGCCTCGGTCGAGCACCCGCACGGGGCGGCCGTCGACGTCGATCACGCGCTCCACCACGTCACCCGAGCTCATAGCCCGCCTCCTCGATGAACGACCCGACGACGTCGTTGAACCACAGCGGGTGCTCCCGGTAGGGGAAGTGCCCGCACTTGTCCACCACGTTGAGGACGACCCGCCGCTCGTGGGCCGACAGCGTGCGGAAGAGCTCGTGGGCGCGCTCCAGCCGCGCGGTGCGGTCGTCGCGGCCCCACACGAGCTGGACCGGACGCTGCAGCCGGCCCTCGGCCAGCCAGGTCAGCGTCTCGCGCTTGTCGCGCGCCAGCGACGGGAGGAAGAGGGAGGGCAGCAGCCGCCGCTCCTGGATGCGCTTGACGGCGGCGCGGTACTCGGGCCGGATCAGCAGCTCGTAGGAGCGCTCGACCCACTCGTCGGTGACCGCCTCGCGGCGATGGCAGTAGTGCTCGTAGACCCAGCGGATCGACTCGCGCGTCCACGACGGCACGGGCGGCCGGCCGAGCTCGACCTCGTTGGTCCCGATGCCGGGGCTCAGCGTCCCGGAGTTGACGATCGTCACGGAGCGCACGAGGTCTGGGCGCAGGAGCGTCGCGCGGGTCACCACGTACCCGCCGCGGGAATGGCCGACGAGGTGGACCGGCGGCAGGCCGAGCGTCTCGATCAGGCCGATCAGGTGGTCGACGACGGTGGCCATGGTGTAGGCCTCGTCGGTCGCCGGCGCGGCGGTCAGGCCCTGCGCCGGCTTGTCGTACACGATGGTCCGGAAGCTCGGCGAGAGCCCGTCGACGGCAAGGTCCCAGGCGTAGGCGCCCGGCGCCGACTCCGGCGTGCCGAAGTTGCCGCCGTAGACGAAGACCACCGGGATGCCGGTGCCCTGCTCGGCGTACCAGGTGTCGAGGCCATCGACCTCGATCGAGCGCCCCTCGGGCAAGCCGGGGTAGCCGGGCAGCGGCGCGACGGCGGCGCTCACCGGGTGAGCTCCTGCTCGAGCGTCCACGCGGCCAGCTCGCTCTTGGTCGTCCACCAGACGCCCTCGTGGGCGCGGACGTGGGCGAGCACCGCGGTCAGCGTCGGCATGAACGTCGGCCGGCCGGCCATGTGGCAGTGCAGGACGATGTCGGCCCACGCGGGGCGGCCGCGGACGCCCTCCGCGTGCAGCGTGTCGAACGTCGCCAGGAAGTTGTCGGCGAACACGCCCGGCGCGTTCTTGGGGATGACCCACTGCAGCAGGTCGTTGGCGTCGATGTTGGCCTTGGGCAGGACCGCCATCGGCGCGCCCCCGACCTGCTCGACGAAGGGCACGTCGTCGCTGGCGTCGTCGCCGGTCCACACGACGCCGTGCTCGTGCAGGATCGCGCGGGTGCGCTCGGAGGAGAGGTTGCCGGGGCTCGCCCAGCCGGTCGGGCGACGGCCGCCGGCCTGCTCGATCGCGTCCAGCGTGCGCAGGATCAGCTCGCGCTCGTCGGCCTCGGAGAGGCCGACCATCAGGCGGTCGTTGACCCAGCCGTGGGCGACGAGGTCGTGGCCGGCGTCGGCGACGGCGCGCACGACCTGCGGATGGTCGGCCGCGACGCGGCCCGAGATCGAGAACGACGCGCCCACGCGGGCCTCGGCCAAGGCCTCCAACAACCGCCAGACGCCGACGCGGATCCCGTACTCGCCGTAGGACAGGGAGAACAGGTCCAGCTCGCCCTTCTTGCCCTCGGTGCGGACCTGCGAGTGCAGGTCGAACGCCTCGAGCGCCACGCCGATCGTCATGGCGATGACCTCGTCCTGCGGCCACCGCACCGTGCGCCACCCTGCCGTCTCGGCCACGCCGATCTCCCCCATCGTCAGTTGTCCTCCACGATGCTCACGGTGCCGCCGTCGACCACCAGCGTCTGACCGGTGACCCACGACGAGTCCTGCGACGCGAAGAACAGCGCCGCGCGCGCGACGTCCTCCGGCTGCCCGACGCGCCGCAGCGGCACGCGCGCCGCGATGCGCTCGCGCGCGCCCGGCTGGTCGAAGATGTTGGCCGTCACCGGCGCCTCGATCAGGCCCGGCAGCACGGCGTTGCAGCGGATACCGTGCGGCGCGCCCTCGGCCGCGGCCTGCCGGGTCACCGCGAGCACGCCGGCCTTCGCGGCGCTGTGGGCGGCTGACGAGCCGCCGCCGTTGATCGGCAGCGGCAGCCCGCGCAGGGCCGCGGTCGAGGAGGTGTTGACGATCGACGCGCCGCCCTGGGCCACGAGCTGCGGCCAGGCGGCGACGATCGTCGCGAAGACGAGGTCGAGCTCGCCGGCGATCGTGTAGCGCCACGTCGCCCAGATGTCGGGGTCGTCGATGCGCCGCATCCGCGCGGTCGACGCGTTGTTGTACAGGATGTCGATGCGGCCGTAGCGCGCGATGCCGTCCGCGATCCAGCGCGCGGGTCCGTCGTCGGCGGTGAGGTCCAGCGGGGCGAGCGCGTCCATGTCGCCGCCGGCGGCGCCGACCATGTCCACCGTCTCGGCGTTGCGCTCGCCGTCGAGGTCGCAGCCCCAGACCTGCGCGCCCTCGGCGGCGAAGAGCAGCGCGGCCGCGCGCCCCTGGCCGCCGGCGGTGCCGGAGATGAAGGCGACCTTGCCGGCGAGGCGATCGCCGCTCATGGCGCGGCGACCAGCGGGCGCACGGCCGGCGCCAGCTGCGGGTCAAGGTCGAGCAGTGGCAGGACGCCCTCGGCCACGCGGTAGGCCTCTTCGATCGCGGGCGGCGCCCAGAGGATGAAGCGCTCGATCCCGGCCACGCGGCTGATCTCGCGGATGCGCTCGGCGACCTGCGCGTGGCTGCCGATCAGCATCGAGCCCGGCAGCGGCAGCTGGCGGCGCACGTCGATGCCGGCGCGCTCGATCGGCCCGGTCCACATGTTGGGGTGGAACTCGAGGTCGCGGGCACGCGGGCGCTCGCCCGCGTCGACCGCGTCGAGGACGCGGCGCTCGCGCTCGTCGGCCGCGTCGCGGCCGGCGGCGACCGCGGCCTGGAAGCCGCGCGACGCGGCGATCTCCTGGGGCGTGATGTGCGCGAGCTTGGCCTCGGCCTCCGCCCACGCCTGCTCCTCGGTGTCGCGCGCGAGCACGCCCAGCGAGACGCCGAAGTGCGGGACCGGGCGGCCCAGCGCCGCGGCGGCGGCGCGCGCGGCGTCGGTGCGCTGCGCGAGCTCGGCC
>JAOPZD010000630.1 GCA_025964295.1 Conexibacter sp. | reverse complement strand
GGCGGCCAGGCCGCGGCGTCGGGCGCCGCGCGCGCCGCGCTGGAGCTCGTGCAGCGCTACACCGGCGTGATCGACGCCTACATCTCGAGCGCGGTGGAGCCCGTCCGGGGCCGGCGCGTCGTGCGCCGCGTCGCCGTGCTGATGCCCGGCGCCGACGTCCTGGCCGCCAAGGAGGTCACCGGCCCCGCGCCGCGCGACGAGCTCGCCTGGCGCACCGCGCTGGCCGACGTCGTCACCGACGACCGCGCCGAGCACGTCGGCGGACGCCGGAACGTGCGCCCCGCGGTCGGCGTCCGCTAGCGGCCGGAGGCGCCGCGCTCGCCGCCCGCGCCGCTCAACGCGTACATGATGGCCTGCTCGACCGGCACGCGGTTGGCCGCCTGGCGCCAGAGCAGCGCGCGGGGATGCTCGATCGCCGCCGCGGCCACCTCCTCGCCGCGGTGCACGGGCAGGTGGTGCAGCAGGACGGCGTCGCCGTGCGCGCGCTCCATCAGGGCGGGGGTGACGCGGTAGGGCGCCAGCCGGTCCTGCAGCCGCCGCCGCGCGACGGGGTCGGCGGGACGCGGCCACGGGCCGGTGAGCACCGCGTCGGCGCCGGACACCGCGTCGCGCGGGTCGTCGACCAGCGCGACGGCGCCGCCGTGCAGCTCGCCCAGCGTCTCGGCCGCCACGAGGTCCTCGGGCGTCGCGCCCATGCCCTCCGGGGCGGAGACGCGCACGGTCATCCCGGCCATCGCCCCGATCGTCAGCAGCGACCGCGCGGCGTTCCCCGACGGCCCGACGTAGGCGAGCACGAGGCCCTCGAGGCGCTCGAAGCGCTCGCGCAGGGTGAAGAGGTCGGTCAGCGCCTGGCACGGGTGGTGGTCGGGCGAGCGCGCGTTGACGACCGCGACCGTCGCCGCCCCGGCCAGCCGGCGCAGCGTGCGGTCGTCCAGGTCGCGGACGAGGATCGCGGCCGCCCAGCCCGAGATCAGCCGGGCGGCGTCCTCGAGCGTCTCGCGATCGTCGTCGTCGCCGCCGTCGCCGAGGCCCTCGGGCCGCACGGTGATCGGCTCCATCCCGAGCCGGTGCGCCGCCGCCTGCGCCGAGAGCCCCGCGTGGGTCGTCGGGACCTCGTACAGGCAGGCGAGCGACGCACCGGCCAGCGCGCCGGTCCAGCCGGCGGGCTCGGCCTGCATGCGCGCGGCGAGTCCGAGCAGCTCGTCCAGGGTGAGCCGCGTCAGATCCGACGCCCGCAGGAGGCCGGTGGGCCAGTCGACCGTCGCCGGGAGGGTCATGACGCCGTCGACGGCGCCGGGGCGGGGCCGCGGCCGACCTGCGGCTCCAGCCACGCCCGCAGCGCCGGCTCCGGCACCGCGCCGACGCGGCGGTCGACCTCGGCGCCGTCGCGCAGGAGCACGAGCAGGGGGATGCCCTGAACGCCGAAGCGGCCCGCCACCTGCGGCGCCTCGTCGGTGTTGAGCTTGACGACCTTCATCCGGCCGGCCAGCTCGGTGGCGAGCCGCTCGACGAGCGGCGACACCATCCGGCACGGCCCGCACCACGGCGCCCAGAAGTCGACGAGGACCGGGATCGTCGCCCGGACCTCCTCGTCGAACGTCTCGGCGGTGGCGTCGACCACCCACGGCAGCGCGCGGTGGCAGACCGCGCAGCGCGGGATGCCCTCCGCCGCGGCGGCGACGCGGTTGCGCGTGCCGCAGTTGGGGCAGGTGACGACGGCCGCGGCGGCGGGCATGGCGGCGGCTCAGCTCCCGGACCGGCCCGTCCCGGAGCCGCCGGAGCCGCCGGCGTCGCCAGAGGAGGACTCGGCGTCCTCGCGGATCTGCACCTGCCGCGGGCGCGCCTGCTCGGGCTTGGGCACGCGGACCTCGAGCACGCCGTGGTGCAGGCGGGCCTTCGGCTCGACGTCGTCGCGCAGCCCGGGCAGCGAGACCTGGTACTCGAACTCGCCGACCCGCCGCGTGCGCCGGCGCAGGATCCCCGCGCGCTCGCGCTCGACGATCGCGCCGCGGATCGTCAGCTCGCCGTCGTCGACCTCGACCTTGACGTCCTCGGCGCGCGCGCCGGGCAGCTCGGCCTCGAGGATCCAGGCGTCCTCGGTCTCCTCGATGTCGACGTCCGGGACCCACGGCCGCACGACGTCGGCCGGCACGCCCATCATCTGCTCCAGCAGCTGGGCCGTCTGCTGCTGGATGTCCTCCAGCTCGCGGTAGCGCTGCACCGGCTGGTAGCGCTGCTGGCTCCGTCCTCCGTCGTGACGCCTCACGAGCACAGCCATGTGGTCCCCCTTCACGGGTCGTTGTCGTTGCCCCGGCCCCTAGGCCGCGTCCGGGCCTTGCCAACCCGGGACGGCGCCCTAGGTGAGTGAGCGGAGCAAGCGATCGCGATTCGAGAGGAGCGGAGATGGCCAAGGCCGTCGGCATCGATCTGGGCACGACGAACTCCGTCGTGGCGGCGACCATGGAGGGCGGGCACGCGGAGGTCATCCCCAACGCGGAGGGGGCGCGGACGACCCCGTCGGTGGTCGCGTTCACCGACGACGGGCAGCGGCTGGTCGGGCAGGTCGCCAAGCGCCAGGCGATCCTCAACCCCGAGGCCACGGTCTACTCGGCCAAGCGCTTCATCGGCCGCAAGTGGGACGAGGTCTCCGAGGAGAGCAAGATCGTCTCCTACAAGGTGGTCAAGGGCCCCAACGACGCGGTCCGCTTCGAGGTCCGCGGCAAGCAGTACGCGCCGGAGGAGATCTCCGCGCTGATCCTGCGCAAGCTGGCCGACGACGCGGCCAAGTTCCTGGGCGAGCGCGTCACCGAGGCGGTCATCACCGTCCCCGCGTACTTCAACGACGCCCAGCGCCAGGCGACCAAGGACGCCGGCAAGATCGCGGGCCTCGAGGTCCTGCGCATCATCAACGAGCCGACCGCGGCCGCGCTGGCCTACGGCCTGGAGAAGCAGGGCTCGGAGACCGTGCTGGTCTTCGACCTCGGCGGCGGCACGTTCGACGTGTCGATCCTCGACGTCGGCGACGGCGTCGTGGAGGTCCGCTCCACCAGCGGCGACGGGCACCTCGGCGGCGACGACTTCGACAAGCGGATCGTCGACTGGCTGGCCGACGAGTTCAAGAAGGACCAGGGCATCGACCTGCGCACCGACCCGCAGGCGCTGCAGCGGCTGTACGAGGGCGCCGAGCGCGCGAAGGTCGAGCTGTCGAGCGCGACCCAGGCGCAGATCAACCTGCCGTTCATCACGGCCGACGCGGCCGGGCCCAAGCACCTCAACATCACGATCACCCGCGCGCAGTTCGAGCAGCAGACCAAGGACCTCGTCGAGCGCACGCGCGGGCCCGTCGAGCAGGCGCTGTCGGATGCCAAGCTCAGCGCCGACGACATCGACGAGGTCATCCTCGTCGGCGGCTCGACGCGCATCCCGGCCGTCCAGGACCTCGTGCGCCGGCTGACCGGCGGCAAGGACCCCAACATGACGGTCAACCCCGACGAGGTCGTGGCGCTCGGCGCGGCGATCCAGGCGGGCGTGCTCAAGGGCGAGGTCGAGGACGTCGTCCTGCTCGACGTCACGCCGCTGTCGCTCGGGCTGGAGACCATGGGCGGCGTGATGACCAAGGTCATCGAGCGCAACACGACGATCCCCGCGCGGCGGACCGAGACGTTCACCACCGCCGAGGACAACCAGACCGCGGTCGACGTCGTCGTCCTGCAGGGCGAGCGCGAGCTCGCCGCCGACAACCGCCAGCTCGCCCGCTTCCGGCTGGAGGGCATCCCGCCGGCGCCGCGCGGCGTGCCGCAGATCGAGGTCACCTTCGACCTCGACGCCAACGGCATCCTCAACGTGTCGGCCAAGGACCGGGCCAGCGGGAAGGAGCAGACGGTCACGATCTCCGAGAGCGCGAACCTCGACCCGGGCGAGGTCGAGCGGATGGTCAGCGAGGCCGCCCAGCACTCCGACGAGGACCGCCGCCGGCGCGAGGAGATCGACGCGCGCAACGAGCTCGACTCGCTCGCCTACCGCGTCGAGCAGCTCGTCGCCGACCTCGGCGACCGGCTGGCCGTCAACGAGAAGGCGCGAGCCGAGCAGCTCGTCGCCGACGCGCGCCAGGCGATCTCCGAGCAGGCCGGGCTGGACCGGGTGCGCCCGCTGATCGCCGACCTCGAGCAGCTCGTGCATGGCCTGCCCGCGAGCGCCACTGCCGCGGCCGCGGCGTCCTCGAGCGGCAACGGCGGCGACGGAGCCGCCTCCACGGACGCCGATGACGAGGAGGTCGTGGATGCCGAGTTCACGCGCGAGTGACCAGCAGCAGACCGACCAGCAGCCCGAGCAGCAGGGCCTGCAGCCGGGAGCGGGCGCCCCGGGCGACGGCGCC
>JAOPZD010000610.1 GCA_025964295.1 Conexibacter sp. | reverse complement strand
CGCCGAGCTCGCCGTTGGCGGAGTAGACGAGGACCTGACCGTCGTCGTTGACGTCGATCTGGGACTCGAACTCCTCGGAGAGGCCACGGATGGTCTCGCCGCCCTTGCCGATCAGCAGGCCGATCTTGGACGGGTCGATCTGCACCGTGATGATCCGCGGGGCGTACTGCGACAGCTGCTCGCGCGGCGCCTCGATGGCGTCCTTCATCTTGCCGAGGATCGACAGGCGCGCATCGCGGGCCTGGGACAGCGCGTCACGCAGGATGTCGAACGTGACGCCCGTGATCTTGATGTCCATCTGCAGGGCGGTGATGCCCTCAGACGTGCCGGCGACCTTGAAGTCCATGTCGCCGAGGTGGTCCTCGACGCCGGCGATGTCGGTGAGGACGGTGTAGTCCTCGCCCTCCTTGATCAGGCCCATCGCGATGCCCGCGACCGGCGCCTTGATCGGCACGCCCGCGTCCATCAGCGACAGCGACGACCCGCAGACCGACGCCATCGACGAGGAGCCGTTGGACTCCAGGATGTCGGAGACGACGCGGATCGTGTACGGGAAGTCGTCCACCGACGGGACGACCGGCACCAGCGCGCGCTCGGCGAGCGCCCCGTGGCCGATGTCCCGGCGCTTGGGACCGCGCATGAACCCGGCCTCGCCCACCGAGAACGGCGGGAAGTTGTAGTGGTGCCAGTAGAACTTCTTGGTCTCCAGGCCGAGCGTGTCGAGGCGCATCTCCTCCTTCAGCGTGCCGAGGGCGGCGACGCTGAGGGCCTGGGTCTGGCCACGCGTGAACAGCGCGGAGCCGTGCGTGCGCGGCAGCAGGCCGACCTCGATCGAGATCGGGCGGATCTCGGTCTCCGAGCGGCCGTCCGGGCGCTTCTTCTGCTTGGCGATCCGCTGGCGGATCGTCTGCTTCTCGAGCTTGGAGAACGCCGCCGAGGCGCGCGCGAGGTTCTCGGAGTACTCGGGGGCGCTGGGGTCACCGGAGTACTGCTCGATGACCTCGCGCTCGACGGCCTTGGTCGCGTCCTGGCGCTCGAGCTTGTCGAACACCTGGGTGGCGGCGTCCAGCGCGGGGCCGTGGCTGGCGACGATCTGGGCCAGGAGGTCGGGGTGGACCTCGGGAGCCTCGATCTGCAGCTTGGGCTTGCCGACCTTCTCGGCCAGCTCGCGCTGCGCGGCGCACAGCTTCTTGATCGCGTCGTGGGCGATGTTGAGCGCGTCGAGCATCTCGGCCTCGCCGATCTCGTTGGCGCCCGCCTCGACCATCAGGATGGCCTCTTCGGTGCCGGCGACGATCAGGTCGAGGTCGGTGTTCTCGAGGAGGTCCTCCTCGGGCGGGTTGACGACGAAGTTGCCCTCGATCTTGCCGATGCGGACGGCGCCGACCGGATGGGGCAGCGGGACCTCGGAGATCATCAGGGCCGCCGACGCGCCGTTCATGGCGAGGATGTCGTACGGGTGCTCGTGATCCACCGAGAGGGTGATCGTCACGAGCTGGGTCTCGAAGTGCCAGCCCTTGGGGAACAGCGGGCGGATCGGCCGGTCGATCATGCGCGCCGTCAGCGTCGCCTTCTCGCCGGAACGGCCCTCGCGCTTGAAGAACGAGCCGGGGATCTTGCCGGCGGAGTACATCCGCTCCTCGACGTCGACCGTCAAGGGCAGAAAATCCACGTCGCGCAGGTTGCCGACGGTGGCGGTGTTGAGCACCATGGTGTCGCCCTGGCGGACGACGACGGCGCCGGAGGCCTGCTTGGCCATCTTCCCCGTCTCGAAGGTGATCTCCGACCCGGCGATCTCCACGGTGACCGTGGTCACGGCGTCATCTGACATATGTCTTCCTTCCTGTGGCCCACGCGTCGGACTCGGCGGGCCGGCTTCTCGTGTCGCTTCTCGATCCGAAACTGTCCGGTCAGTCTACCGAGGGACGCAGGAGCGCAGGGGTGCTCGTGACGCCGGCGCGCATCCCCTCCCTGAGGTGACGCGCGACGCGCCGGGCCACGGCGTCGCCGCGGCGGTCGGCCTCGAAGCGCTCGAGGTCGAGCCCGAGGCGCTCGCAGCGCGCCCACAGATGCGGATCGTCGATCCGGCCCTGGTCGGAGAACAGCGCGTCGTGAAAGGGCCAGAAGGCCTGTTGGAGGGCGGCGGCCTCGGCCGCATGGGCCAGCGGCACCGCCCGCGGATGGCGCGCCTTCAGCGCGAAGTGGCGGAAGGCGACGGGCGTTCGCGCGTCGCGCAGCGCGATGGCGGCGACGGCGCAGCGCGGGCAGCTGAAGTCGGCGTACATCACCACCAGCTCGGGGTCGTCCCGGTCACCGCGCACGTGGTCGTCGGCCGCGACGGCGGGGATCGGCGCGCTGGTGAGATCGGCCATGCGGTCCAGACCGTACCGTCGGTGATGCGCGTCTTCACCTTGGAACGTGAGCAGGTCCTGCCCGGCACGCCGGAGGCGGTGTTCCCGTTCTTCGCCGATGCCCGCAACCTGGAGGCGATCACGCCGCCGATCCTGCGCTTTGAGGTCGTCACCCCGGGCGAGATCCCGATGCGGGTCGGCACGCTGATCCAGTACCGGCTGACGCTGCGCGGGATCGGCGTGGACTGGCTGACGTCGATCCAGGACTGGCAGCCGCCGCTGCGCTTCGTCGACGTGCAGGTGCGGGGGCCCTACCAGCTGTGGCACCACACCCACGACTTCGCGCCCCATCCCGACGGGACGCTCATGCGCGACACGGTCCGCTACGCGATCGGCTTCGGGCCGTTCGGGCAGGTCGCGGCGCGGGCCTTCGTCCACCGCGACGTGCAGTCGATCTTCGACTTCCGCCGGGAGGCGGTGGTGCCGGCGCTGCTCGCGCTACGCGCCGACGGCCGCGAGGCCGTCGAAGATCAGGTTCACACCGGGCAGGTCCCCGGGTGAGTCGGCGAGGTGCGACCAGGCGACGACGCCGTCGGGACCGACGATGACCAGCGCGCGGTTGGTCATCCCGGCCGGCTCGAAGTAGGCGCCGAACACCCGCGCTGCCGCGCCCTTGGGCTCGAAGTCCGACAGCTGCTGGATCGACACGCCGAGCTTCTCGCGGAAGGCGGTCTGCGACCAGCTGGCGTCGGTGGAGACGCCGTACATCGTCACGCCCTGCTCGGCCAGCTCGGGCAGCGCCTCCTCGTAGACCTGCAGCTGGTCGGTGCAGACCGGGCTGAAGGCGAACGGGTAGAAGACGAGGACCGTCGTCGTGCCGCGCAGGTCGTCCTGCGTGAAGTCGCTGCCGTCCTCGCGCTTGAGGACGAAGGCGGGGACCGGCGTCCCCGGGGCGATGATGGTCACGGGGCCGGCGCGCCGGGCTAGCGGCGCAGGCCGAGCTCGGCGATGAGGGCGCGGTAGCCCTCGAGGTCGTGCTTGCTCAGGTAGTTGAGCAGGCGACGACGCTGGCCGACGAGCAAGAGCAGGCCGCGGCGGCTGTGGTGATCCTTCTTGTGCTCCCGGAGGTGCTCGGTCAGATCGTTGATGCGCGCCGTCAGCAGGGCGACCTGGCCCCGGGTGCTCCCGGTGTCCTGGGCGTTCTCCCCGAACTTGGCGACGATCTCCTGCTTGCGGTCTGCGGTCAGCGTGCTCATGTGCGACGCGGAAGGCTAGCAGGGCTCGCCGAACTCTCGCCCTGCGGGCGAGGTTCGGTTCATCCCGCCACGATCGTCCGGGTCTCGTCCACGTCGCGCCCCATCTGCTGCACGAGCGCGTCGACGGAGTCGAAGCGCCGCTCGCCGCGCAGCCGGCGCAGGAACTCGATCCGGATCTTCTGGCCGTAGAGATCGCCGGACCAGTCGATCAGGAACGCCTCGATCAGCTCGCCGCGGCCGGTGACGAACTGCGGCCGGACGCCGACGTTGGTGGCAGCGGGCACGAGCGTCCCGTCGGGGAGCTGCACGCGGCTGGCGTAGACGCCGTGGCCCGGGACGACGAACCCCGGCCGCGGGATCAGGTTGGCCGTCGGGTAGCCGAGCGTGCGGCCGCGCTTGTCGCCGTGCTGGACCTCGCCGTCGACCGCGAACGGCGCGCCGAGCAGCTGGTCGGCGTACTGCACCGCGCCGCCGGACACCAGGCCGCGGATGTGGCTGGAGCTGACGACCTCGCCGTCGACCTCCAGCAGCGGCACGACGCGCGTCTCGAAGCGCGGGTCGTCGCCCAGCAGCTGCGCGTCGCCCTGCGCCTTGTGGCCGAAGCGGAAGTTCTCGCCGACGCTGACGTGCGTGGCGGCCACGCGCTCGACGAGGACATGGTCGACGAAGTCCTGCGCGCTGCGGCCCGCGAAGTCGCCGTCGAACGGGATCACGACGAGCTCGGAGACGCCGAGGGTGGCGATCAGCTCGGCCTTGCGCTCCAGCGTGGTCAGCAGCTTGGGCTGGCTGCCCGGCGCGACGACCGACTGCGGGTGGGGATCGAACGTGACGACGGTCTCGGCGCCCGCGATGACCTCGCGGTGGCCGAGGTGGACGCCGTCGAACGTGCCGATGGCCACCCGCCGCGGTCGCGGCTCCACGTCGGGCAGGTACGTGAGCTTCACGCACGGAAGCCTACGCGGGGCTTGGCGGCGCCGTCGGCGACGTGCGCCACGCACACCGGCTCGCCGGCGGGATCGACCAGGAGGACGTCGCCCTCCGCCCCAGGCTCAGCGACGGCCACGACCTGCCCGTGCCCGGCCCGCCGCGCCGCGTCGTCGTCGCCGAGCGCGATGACCGGGAGCACGCCCCGCAGCGCCTCGGCCACCGAGAGCGCCCGCGGCGCGTAGTCGGCCCACGCGATCCCGCGCTCCGGCGGCGGCGCGGCAGCGGTCACCGCGAACGGCCCGATCGCCGTGCGGCGCAGCTCGAGGCAGTACGCGTCGCCGAGGTCGGCGATCAGCGAGCGGACGTAGGTCCCCGACGAGCAGGCGATCGCGTAGCCCGCGCGCCCGGCCTCCTCCTCGCGCCAGAGCTCCTCGAAGCGGTCGACGCGCACCTCGCGCTCGGGGATCTCGAACGCCTCCCCCGCCCGCGCCATCGCGTAGGCGCGCTTGCCGCCGATCTGCACCGCGCTGTACTGCGGCGGGCGCTGGCGGATCACGCCGGTCGGCAGCACGGCGCCGACGGCCGGGATCCGCCCCGTCTCGGTCAGCTCCCCCTCGGGGTCGCCGGTGGTCGACGTCCACCCCAGCCGCGCGACCGTCTCATAGGCCTTGGGCAACCCCATCAGGTACTGCTGGATGCGCGTCGCCCGGCCCAGCAGGACCAGCAGGAGCCCCGTCGCGAACGGGTCCAGCGTCCCCGCATGGCCGACCTTCACGCCGCGCGGCAGCGTTCGCCGCACCCGCGCCACCACGTCGTGCGACGTCGGCCCGGCCGGCTTGTCGACCAGGATGACTCCGTCCATGACGACGCGGCCTCCGGCGGCCCTACGTCGAGGACAGCGCCAGCTGCGCGGCGATCTGCTCGCGCAGGAACGCGACGAGCGCGTCGTCGCCCAGCTCGGTCGTGAAGCCCGCGGCCTGGCGATGGCCGCCGCCGCCGCCCGCGCGGGCGATGACCGACACGTCGACGTCGCCGTCGGTCGAGCGCAGCGAGACCTTCTTGCGGATCCGCTCCGGGTCGAGGTCGCCGGGCGGGTGGACGCCGTTGACCTCGCGGGCCAGCGCCGCGACCTTGGTGTGCTCCACCGATCGCAGGTGGTCCATGATGCCCTCGGTGTAGCTGTCCTCCGCGCCGACGGACTCGAAGTCCTCGCGCGTCACCCGGGCCACGGTCAGCGCGCCGCCGTCGTGGCGCTCGACGCGCGCCAGCGCCTTGCCGAGCAGCTCGAGCTTGGCGTAGGGCATGTCCTCGTACAGGCGCCGGTAGATCGCGTGCGTGTCGACGCCGGCCTCGATCAGCTCGGCGGCCATGACGTGCGCGCGCGGCCCCGTGTTCTCATACATGAACCGGCCGGTGTCGGTCACCAGCCCCACGTAGAGCGCCTCGGCCATCTCCTGGTCGGCCTCCACGCCGAGGCGGCGCATGAGGTCCCAGACGATCTCGGTCGTGCACGCCGCGCCCGCGTCCACCAGGTTCACGGTGCCGAAGCGCGTGTTGTCGTGGTGGTGGTCGACGTTGAGGATGTGGACGTCGTCGCCCTTGACGATCCCCAGCGGGTTGCGGTCGATGTTGCCGCAGTCGAGGTAGATGATGGTCCTGGTCGGCAGGTCGGTCGGCGGGACCGTGGACAGGCCGGCGAGGTCGAAGAAGCGGTACTCGTAGGGCAGCGGGAACTCGTCGGCGGCCATGAGCATCACCGAGTCCTTGCCCAGCGCCGTGAGGATCCGGTGCATCGCCACCAGCGAGCCGAGCGCGTCGCCGTCGGGGTGCTCGTGCGTGACCAGGCAGAAGCCCTCACCAGAGCGGATCTCGGCGAGCACCTGCTCGCGCGCCGCGGTGGCGCCGTTGCGGTCCATCAGCCTGCGTCCTCCGTGACGTCCTCGATCAGGGCCTCGAGCTTGGCGGCCTTCTCGGCGGTGTCGTCGAGCATGAACTCCAGCGCGGGCGTGCGCTTCATCCGCAGCTCGCGGGCGATCCGCGCCTGCAGGAGGCCGTGCGCCGACGCGAGCCCCTCGAGCGTCGCCACCTTCTCCTCGTCGGTGCCGAGGACGCTGACGAACACCCGCGCTTGGCGCAGGTCAGGACTCGTCCGCACCTCGGTGACTGTCACGAAACCCACCCGGGGGTCCTTGAGATCTTTTGTCACGGCATCGCCGAGCACTTCGCGGACGGCCTCGTCCACGCGACGCATGCGCGCTCCTCCGGAACCCATCCTAGACCCTCCGCATAGGCAAAGACCCGTCGCAGTGGTGAGCAGCGCGGAACATCGCGGTGCCCACCACCCCGGCGAGGACTACGACGGCTGGAGCTGGCGCTCCACCTGTCGCGTCTCGTAGACCTCCAGCACGTCGCCTTCGCGAACGTCCTGGTAGTTGGTGAGCACGATGCCGCACTCGTAGCCGGCCGCGACCTCGCGGGCGTCCTCGTTGAAGCGCCGCAGCGTGTCGATCGTGGTCTCGGTTACGACGGTCCCGTCGCGCACCAGGCGGACCTTCGCCCCGCGGCGCACGATGCCGTCGGTGACGTAGGAGCCGGCGATGGTGCCGATCTTGGACGCCTTGAACGTCTGGCGGACCTCGACGGTGCCGATCGTGTCCTCCACGATCTCCGGCGCCAGGAGGCCTGTCATGGCCGCCCGCAGGTCGTCGAGCGCCGCGTAGATCACCGAGTAGTTGCGGATCTCCACGCCCTGGCGGTCGGCCAGCGCGGCGGCGTCGCCCACCGGGCGCACGTTGAAGCCGATGATGACGGCCTCCGACGCGGCGGCGAGCATGACGTCGGACTCGTTGATCCCGCCGACGCCGCTGTGCAGCACGTCGACGCGGACCTCGTCCTGCGGCAGGCGGGCGATCTCGTCCTCGAGCGCCTCGACCGAGCCGGCGACGTCGCCCTTGATGACGAGCGGCAGCTCGGCGAGCTCGGCCTCGCGGGCACGGCGGAAGACGTCCTCGAAGGACACCTTGCGGCCGGACCGACGGGCGATCGCCTCGGACTTCTCGCGCGTCTCGCGCTCCTGGGCGATGCGGCGGGCCTCCTTGTCGCTCTCCACGACGCGGACGACTTCGCCGGCGTCGGGGACGCCGTCGAAGCCGAGGATCTCCACCGGGTCGCCGGGGACGGCCACCTGCACGCGCTCGCCGCGGTAGTCGATCATCGCGCGGACGCGGCCCGGCTCGGGGCCGGCCACGATCGACTCGCCGATGCGCAGCGTGCCGCGCTGGATCAGCACGGTCACGACGGGGCCGCGGCCCGGGTCCAGCTTGGACTCGATGACGACGCCCGACGCCTCGGTGTTCGGGTTGGCCTCGAGCTCCTCGAGCTCGGAGACGACCAGGATCGTGTCGAGCAGGTCCTCGAGGTTGGTGCCGGCCTTGGCGGAGACGTCGACGTACTCGGTCTCGCCACCCCAGTCCGACGGCTGGAGGCCGCGCTGCGTGAGCTCGGTGCGCACCCGCGTGGGGTCCGCGCCCTCCTTGTCGATCTTGTTGACGGCGACGATGATCGGGACGTCGGCCGCGTTGGCGTGGTCGATCGCCTCGTCGGTCTGCGGGCGCGCGCCGTCGTCGGCGGCGACCACGATGATCGCGATGTCCGTCACCCGGGCGCCGCGGGCACGCATGGCGGTGAACGCCTGGTGGCCCGGGGTGTCCAGGAAGGTGATGGTCTTGCCGTTGTGGTGGACCTGGTAGGCGCCGATGTGCTGCGTGATGCCACCGGCCTCGCCCGCGGCGACGTCGGTCTTCCGCATCGCGTCCAGCAGCGACGTCTTGCCGTGGTCGACGTGGCCCATGATCGTGACGACCGGCGGGCGCTCGACGAGGTCCTCGGCGGCGTCGTCGTACTCGATCTCGGCCTCGGCCTCGTCGGAGAGCGCGACGATCACGATCTCCTTGTCGAGCGCGTCGGCGACGAGCTGGATCTGATCGTCGCCCAGCGTCTTGGTCAGCGTCGCCAGCACGCCCATGGACATGAGCTGCTTGATGACGTCGGGGACCGGGACGCCGAGGTACTCGGCGACGTCCTTGACCGTCGAGCCGGAGTTGATCCGGACCAGGTCGGTCCGCGTCAGCTGATCGGCCGCGAGGACCTGCGGCGTGTCCTCCATCGGCGTGCGGCGACGCCGGCGACGGCGGCGCGGCGGACGCTGGGGAGCCGGGCCGGGCCCGGTGCCAGGGCCGCGACGGGCGGCCTGGGAGTCGATGACCACGCGGCGCTTGCCGGCGCCGGGGCCGCCCTCGCTGCGCATCCCGCCACGCGTAGGACGACCGCCCGCGCCCGAAGGCTGGGACTGCGTCTCGTCGCGCTTGGGGCGCTTGGGGGGCTCGGGGACGGAGATGATCCGCGGACCGGTGCCGGGCTTGGGCGGCGTGACGTGGGGCACGAGGCCCGGCGTCTTGTCGGCGGCCTTGCCCTTGGCGCCGGGCTTGGCCTTGGCGTCGGCGGGCGCGGCGGCGGCGGCCTCGGCG
>JAOPZD010000569.1 GCA_025964295.1 Conexibacter sp. | reverse complement strand
CGCCGAGGTCATGCAGGACCTCGGGTACGTCCGCGACGACGGCAACACGCTGATCCCGCAGCCGCACCTCGACCTCGACCCGTCGAAGATGTGGACGCTGGACAACGTGCGGGGCGCGACGCTCAACAGCCCCAACGTGCTGCTCAACCAGATGTCGCCCGAGGAGCGCGACAAGCACGTCGCCCAGTACAAGGCCGGCGGCCCCGGCGGCCGCCCGGCACCGACGACGACCGCCTGAGTCCTGGCGAGCAGGCCGCGCACACCCATGGGTGACAAGCACATCGCACGCCTCGAGCCGGTCGGCATCGAGCTCGAGGTCGACGAGGACGAGACGATCCTCGACGCCGCCTTCCGGCAGGGCATCATGTTGATGCACGGCTGCAAGGAGGGCCAGTGCGCGGCCTGCAAGTCGTTCCTCCTCGACGGGGAGGTGGACCTCGACCGCTACTCGACGTTCGCCCTGCCCGACTTCGAGGAGTCCGAGGGCTACACGCTGCTCTGCCGCGCCCACGCGATGAGCGACGTCGAGATCGAGCTCATCAACTACGACGAGGAGATCATCCGCAGCGGGGTGCCGATCGTCGAGGCCACGGCGCAGGTCGAGGCGGTCGAGGCGCTCACGCACGACATCCGGCGCCTCGTCCTGCGGCTGCCCGCGCCGCTGACCTTCAACGCCGGGCAGTACATGGACATCTCGATCCCGGGCGCGGAGGGCGAGCACCGCTCGTTCTCCATGGCCAACACGCCGGGCGAGCCCGACCGCCTGGAGTTCATGATCAAGCTCTACGAGGGCGGCCACTTCTCGGGCCTGCTGGCCGAGAGCGCCAACGGCAGCGGCATCAAGGTCGGCGACGCGCTGCGGTGCAAGGGGCCCTACGGCGTCTTCACGCTGCGCGACTCGTCGCCGCGGCGGCTGGTCTTCATCGCCGGCGGCGCCGGGATGGCGCCGATCGTCGGGCTGCTGCGCTCGATGGAGGAGAAGGGCTCGCAGCGGCCGGCGACCTTCTACTACGGCGCGCGGACGGCGGACGACCTGTTCGTCCTCGACGAGCTCGAGCGGCTCGCCGGCGCCCTGCCCGGCTTCCGCTTCGTCCCCGCGCTGTCGGAGTCCGCCGACGGCGGCTGGGACGGCGAGGCGGGCCTGATCACCGACGTGGTCGATCGCCTGGAGGCGGACCTCACCGAGGTCGACGCCTACCTCTGCGGCCCGCCGCCGATGGTCGACGCCGCGATCGCCCTGCTGGAGCGCCGGGGCTGCCCGGAGAGCCGCATCTACTTCGACAAGTTCACGACAGGAGGAGACACCTGATGGCCACCGAGACGCCCATCGAGATCCCGACCGAGACCGCCACGCCCAAGCGCAGCGTCCCGCAGCCGGTGTTCACCGACGCCGAGGCCGGGGCCAAGGAGTTCCCGTCGTCGCGCAGCAGGTCCTACAACTACTTCGAGCCGCGCAAGCGGCGCGCCAGCGTCTACGAGGACGTCACCGTCGACGTCCAGCCCGATCCCGAGCGCCACCTCACCCAGGGCTGGGTCTACGCCTTCGCCAACGGCGACTCGGGCTACCCGCAGTCCTGGACCGCGCTGAAGTCGGCCAACTGGCACGAGTTCCTCGATCCCAACGAGGAGTGGGAGCAGTCGATCTACCGCAACAACTCCAACACGGTGCGGCAGATCGGCCAGACCCTGGCCAACGCCAAGGCGGCGGGCGCCTACGACGCCTGGAGCCGCTCCTGGGTCACCGTGGTCGAGCGCCACGTGTCCGCGTGGGCGCACGTCGAGCACGGCCTGGGCATGCACGTCTACACGCCGGCCCAGCGCGACGCGCCGACCAACATGATCAACAACGCGCTGGCCGTCGGCGCGGTGCACAAGCTGCGCTTCGCCCAGGACATCATCCTGTACAACCTGGAGGTCTCCGAGGAGATCGAGGGGTTCAACGGCGGCGCGCACCAGGACGTCTGGCAGAACGACCCGATCTGGCAGGGCACCCGCGCCAACGTCGAGAAGCTGACCGGCATCCGCGACTGGGCGCACGCCTTCTTCGCGACGGCCGTCGTCTTCGAGCCGCTGGTCGGCGAGCTGTTCCGCAGCGGCTTCGTGATGCAGGCGGCGGCGCTGCAGGGCGACTTCGTCACCCCGACGGTCATGGGCTGCGGCGAGGCCGACACCGCGCGCGAGCAGCGCGGCGCCCGCGCCCTCTTCCGGATGCTCGCCGACGACCCCGAGCACGGCGCGGCGAACAAGGCGCTGATGCAGGAGTGGCTGGCCGAGTGGATCCCGGTGAGCCTCGACGCCGCCCAGCAGCTGCAGCCGATCTGGTCGCAGGTGGCCGAGAAGCACGTGCGGTTCGACGACTCGCTGACCCGCTCCAAGGCCCGGATGGCCGACCTGCTCGAAGACCTGACCCTCGACATCCCCCAGGAGATCCGCGCATGACCGAGTTCAAGTCCGATCGCACCTCGTCCAACCAGGCGGGCGTCACCTTGATGAACAACCAGGTCGGCTACGTCGTCGCCCAGGTGATGGCCGACAAGAAGGACATCACGATCCGCGAGCTGCCCTCGATGATCCGCGTCGACGGCATCGGCAAGATCGACTTCGACTTCCAGGAGATCGCCGACGCGCTCGGCTGGGCCGACTTCGGCCAGGATGACTTCGAGGAGATCATGTCCACGCACTACGGCCGGATGGTCGTCCTCGACGACCGCGTCCTGATGTTCGCCAACCCGGAGGACGCAGCCGAGTACATCAGCTTCGACCTCCCGGTCGTGGGGGCCTAGCCATGTACGAGAAGGATGGCGAGAAGTACTTCATCGTCGACAGCCACCTGCACTTCTGGGACGCGAGCCCGGAGAACTGGGTCAAGGGCGAGGAGGAGTACGCCAAGGGGTGGATCGAGTGCTTCCACGCCTACCAGGGCCTCGGGCCACCCGAGACGCACTGGTCGATCGAGCACTTCATGAAGTACTCGGCCGACGACCTCGAGAAGGACATCTTCACCGACGGCTACGTCGACCAGGCGATCTGCCAGTCCACCTATCTGCGGCAGTGGTACACCGAGGGGTTCAACGACATCACCAAGAACGCCTCGCTGCTGGAGCGCTTCCCGGGAAAGCTGCGCGTCAACGGTCGCTGGGATCCGCGGGAAGGCGAGGACGGACTGCGTCAGCTCCGCGAGGACCACGCTCGCTACAACCTGCAGGGGGTCAAGCTCTACACCGCGGAGTGGTTCGGCAGCTCCCGCGGCTGGACGCTGAAGGAACCTGAGACCGTGCCGTTCTTCGAGCTCTTCATGGAGCTCGGGATCAAGAACATCCACGTGCACAAGGGGCCGACGATCTGGCCTCTGGACAAGGACGGCTTCGACGTCTCCG
>JAOPZD010000514.1 GCA_025964295.1 Conexibacter sp. | reverse complement strand
GTCCCTGCGTGCTCGTCCATCGCGGCGCGGGCGCGCGCCACGTCGGCCAGGATCGCCTCGGCCCGCTCCAGCAGCTCCGCGCCGGCCGGCGTTACCGCGACGGGCGGGTGGGCGCCGGGCTGGCGGCGCAGCAGCTCCAGGCCCAGCTCGGCCTCCAGCCGCCGCACCGCCTGGGAGACCGCCGACTGCGTCACGTAGAGCGACTCCGCCGCGCGGCGGAAGTGGCGATGGCGCGCCACGGCCGCGAAGTACTCGAGCTGGCGCAGGTCCATTGCGGTGCATTCTGCCTTTCGGGCCATGGGAACGCAGCCGGCGCACCACTAGCGTGACGGTCATGGACGAAACCGACGTCGAGCTGCTCGAAGGCCTCGTCCACGACGTCCTCAGCGAGCAGGTCGGCGTGGGCTTCGCCGACACGGTGCAATGGCTGCACGCCACCGCCGCCCGCGTGCGGGAGGGCGACGACGCCGCCGGCGACGCGCTCTTCGCCCGCCTGCACGAGCTCTCGGAGGGCGACCTGGAGCCGATCATCCGCGCCTGCTCGCTGCAGCTGCAGCTCGCCAACATCGCCGAGGAGCGCGAGCGCCTGCGACGCCGCCGCGCCTACGACGCCGAGGGCACCACCCAGCGCGAGTCGCTGGCCGAGACCGCCGGGCTGCTGGCGCAGCACGACGTCGACCCCGCGGCCGCGGTGGCCGACCTGCACGTCGAGCTCGTCCTCACCGCGCACCCGACCGAGGCCTCGCGCCGCTCGGTCCTCGACCACCAGTGGGACATCACCGAGCTGCTGGACCGCCTCGAGGACCCGCGGACGGGCCGCTCGCGCCGCCGCGCGCTGATGGAGGACCTGCGCGAGGTCCTCACGATCTGGTGGCAGACCGACGAGGTGCGCCGCGCGCGGCCCCACGTCGAGGACGAGGTGCGGCGCACGTTGTACGTCTTCGAGTCGGTGCTCTACGACGCCGTGCCCCGGGTCCTCGACGAGCTCGAGCGCGACCTCGCGCCGCCGGCGGCCGGCAGCGGCCCCGTCCTCGAGTTCGCCTCCTGGCCGGGCGGCGACATGGACGGCCACCCCGAGGTCGGCGCCGACACCGTCACCCGCACGATCGAGCTGCACCGCCGCGCCGCGATCCGGATGCTCCGCGACCGCGTCGGTCGCCTGGCCCGGCGCTTCTCGCACTCCGAGCGCCGGCTGGCCGTCAGCGACGCGCTGGCCGCCTCGCTGGCGCGCGACGCCGCCGAGCTGCCGACCGCGCGGGTCCTGCGCCGCCCCCACCATGAGTGGGAGCCGCTGCGGACCAAGTTGGGGTTCATCGAGCGCAGGCTCATCAACATGCTCGACCGGCGCGGCGGCCAGGCCGGCTACGACAGCCCCGCCCAGCTGCGCGCCGACCTCGAGCTGGTCGCCGGCAGCCTCGGCTCCGAGCACGTCGCGCACGGCTCGCTGCGCCGCCTGCTGGCGCAGGTCGACACCTTCGGCTTCCACCTCGCGGGGCTCGACCTGCGCCAGAACGCCAACGTGATCGACGCGGCGGTCGGCGCGCTGCTGCCCGGCTACGCCAACGCGCCCGAGCCCGAGCGCCAGGCGCTGCTGGCCGAGGCGATCGCCAAGGGCCGCACGGGCCTCGAGCGCCGTCCGGACGGCACCGCCGGCGAGCTGGTCGCCGCGCTGGACGCCGCCGCGCTGGCCTCGGAGGCCTACGGCCCGGAGGTCGTGCGCTGCCTGATCGTCTCGATGACCGAGCAGCCGTCGCACGTGCTCGGCGCGCGCTGGCTGGCGCAGCGGGCGGGCGCCGCGCTGGACCTGCGCTTCGTCCCGCTGTTCGAGACCCTCGACGACCTCGACCGCGCGCCCGCGACGATGGCCACGTTGTATGAGAACGACGCGTACCGCGACCTGTTGCGCCAGCAGGGCGACCGCCAGATCATCATGTTGGGGTACTCGGATTCGGGCAAGGACGGGTCCTTCATCGCCTCGCAGTGGGCGCTGCGCGGCGCTCAGCTCGAGCTGGCGCGCCAGGCCGCCGCGGAGGGGCTGGAGCTCGAGCTCTTCCACGGCCGCGGCGGGTCGACGTCGCGCGGCGGCGGCCCGATGTACCGCGCGATCGTCGCCCAGCCGACCGGCTCGCTGCACGGCCGTATTCGGATCACCGAGCAGGGCGAGACGATCTCGGCCCGCTACGGCCACCCGGAGCTGGCCGAGCGCTCGCTGGAGCAGACGCTCAGCGCGGTGCTGCTGGCGTCCAACGTCGCGCGGCCCGCGGCGCCCGAGGACTGGCGCGCCGACCTCGACCGCCTGGCCCGCCGCTCGCGCGAGACCTACCGCGCGCTGGTCTACGACGACCCCGGCTTCGCGCGCTTCTTCTTCCAGATGACGCCGGTCGAGGCGCTGGCCGACCTCAACATCGGCTCGCGGCCGCCGTCGCGCGGTGGCGACGGGTCGATCGAGTCGCTGCGCGCGATCCCGTGGGTCTTCGCGTGGACGCAGAACCGGATCCTGCTGCCGTCCTGGTACGGCGCGGGCACCGCGCTGGCCGAGGGCGACCTCGAGCGCTACCGCGCGATGCACGCCCGCTGGCCGTTCTTCGCGTCGCTGATCTCGTCGCTCGAGATGGCGCTGTTCAAGACCGACCTCGGCGTCGCCGAGCGCTACCTGCGGCTGGTCGACCCCGAGCTGCGCGACCACTTCTGGCCGCAGATCGTCGCCGAGCACGACAAGGTCAAGGCCTCCGTCCTGGCGATCACAGGAAACGATCGGCTGCTCGCCGGCGCCTCTCGCCTCCAGGACCGCCTCGCCCACCGCGACCCCTGGGTCGACCCGCTGTCGCACCTCCAGGTCGAGCTCCTGGAGCGCACGCGGGCCGACGCGACCGCCGACCGCCAGCCGCTGCTCGCGACGGTGACCGGGATCGCGTTCGGCCTGCGCAACACCGGCTAGGCGCCCGACGCGCGATTCGCGTGGTCGTGCTCGCGCCCCGGCCGGCGCTGGATCGCCACCCGATCCCTTGACGATCCAACCAGGATCGCCTGCGGGACCGTGCGGCGCCCAGCATCCGCCCGGAGCACGATCACGACCACGCGCGAACCCGCGTCGACCACCTATCCGGTGCGGCTAGGCGAGCGCCGTGGGCGTCTCGGCCTTCATCGCGCCGCGGATCTGCTCGCGCAGCTCGGGCGTGTCCTCGTGGCCGTGCTGGGTCACGGCGTGGGTGACGGCGGCGTTGAGCAGGTGCTCCTCGCTGCCGGACATCGCAAGATCGCAGCCGCTCTCGCTGGGCATCTCGCGGCAGTCCAGGTACATCCGGTCCATGGGGACCTCCTGACGGTTGTCTGCGAGCGACCGTACGCCCGCCGCGGCCACGCGGTCAAGTGGTCCGGGCGGCTGCCTAGGCGCCGGCGTCGGCGGCGCGGGACGCCTCGCCGAGGACGGCGTGCAGCGCGTCGGCGCGCAGCGCGGCCATCGGGTCCAGCAGTGCGGCGATCATGGGGTGGATCGCGGCCTCCTCGTCGCGCATCCAGCCGCGCTCGTCGGCGCCGGCGACCCACTCGACCAGCGCGTCGTGCAGGGCGACGAAGCGGGCGAGGGGGAGGACGACGGTCGCGTTGGCGCCGGGCTCGGCCAGGCGGTGCAGCTCGTCAGAGACGCCCGTGAGCTCGCGCAGCGCCAGGACGTCGTCGGTGGACAGCTCGACGTTCTGGTGGCGATGCAGCCGCGTGGCGTCGACGGCGCGGACCGTCGCCTGCAGCTGCTCGGCCGAGAGATCGAACGACACGTTGCAGACGGGGGTGCCGTCTGCGGCGTGGAGCGTGCGGAGCTCGGCGTTGACCATGACGTTGACGCTAGCGGGCCGGAAGGACGTCCGGGGGAAGTCCTGACGTCCTGCCCCGGTTATCGGCGCTTCACGCCTCCGGCTGGAGGTTGCGTCCGAGCCGCCAGACCGGCATACTCGCGCATCGACATGCAAGAACATGCAGAAAGACGCACGCATGGGCCGCTGCTCGTGCTCGTTCGACGCGATCTTCCACCCGATCGCGCGGCGGCTGCTGGACCGCTGCGACGCGGTGCTGCGCGCGGGCGGTCCGTCGGCGGGCGCCGACGAGATGGTCGCGCTGGCGCGCGCGGCCGGCAAGCTCGTGGTCTCCGAGGCGGGCGCGCTGCCGGCGGGCGCGGCATGACGGCCGCCGTCCCCACCGGCAACCCGCGCGTGCGGCCCGTCGGCGTCGAGGTGCTCGCCGACGACTGGTACGTCCTGCGCAAGGCGACGTTCGACTTCCGCCACCGCGACGGGCGCTGGTCGCGCCAGTCGCGCGAGGCCTACGACCGCGGCAACGGCGCGGTCATCCTGCTCGGCGACGCGCGCGCCGGCACGGTCCTGCTCACGCGCCAGTTCCGCTGGCCGGCCTATGCCAACGGCCATCCAGACGGGATGCTCATCGAGGCGCCGGCCGGGCTGCTGGACGGCGACGACCCCGCGGCGGCGATCCGCCGCGAGGCCGAGGAGGAGACCGGCGTGCGCGTCGGGCGCGTCACCCCGATCTTCGAGGTGTACATGTCGCCCGGGTCGGTCACCGAGCGCCTGCACTTCTTCGCGGCGCCGTACGACGCGGCGGCGCGGGCCGCGAGCGGCGCGGCGGGCGGCGGGGTCGCCGCCGAGGGTGAGGACATCGAGGTCCTCGAGCTGTCGCTGGCCGACGCGCTCGCCCTGGTCGCGCGCGGCGCGATCGCCGACGCCAAGACCATCATGTTGCTGCAGTGGGCCCAGCGCCATGGCCTCCCGGCCTGACGAGTCCCTGCTCAAGGGCGAGCGCCAGCGCCGGATCCTCGCGCTGCTGGGCGCGTCCGGGCGCGTCGTGGCGACCGACCTGCAGGGCGAGCTCGGCGTCTCGGCCTACACGGTCCGCCGCGACCTCGATGAGCTCGCCGACGCCGGGCGCCTGCAGCGCGTCCA
>JAOPZD010000490.1 GCA_025964295.1 Conexibacter sp. | reverse complement strand
CGGGCAACGCGCTCGCGCTCTGGCTGCCCCGCGCGCGGCGCGGCGTGCGCCGCGACGACCTGGCTTAGCCCGCGACGCCTCGGGTAGGGGACGGCCATGGACGAAGTGCTCCCCGGCGTCCTGCACTGGACGACCTTCCATGAGGGCATCGGCCAGCCCGTGCACTCGCACTTCTTCGTCGAGGGCTGCGCGCTGTTCGACCCGCGCGTGCCCGAGGACGGCCTCGAGGAGGTCGCGCGCCACGGGCGCCCGGAGACGATCCTGCTCTCCAACCGCCACCACCTGCGCCACGCCGAGGCGTTCGCGGAGCGCTTCGGCTGCTCGATCAAGGCCCAGCGCTCCGGGCTGCACGAGTTCGCCGGCGGCGGGCCCGACGTGCGGCCGTTCGACTTCGGCGACGCGGTCGCGCCGGGCGTCACCGCGCTGGAGGTCGGCGCGCTCACGCCGGAGGACACGGCGTTCCACATCGCCGCCGGCCACGGCGCCCTGCTGTTCGCCGACGCGCTGATCCGCGACGGCGGCGGCGCGCTCGCGTTCGTCCCGGACGGCCTGATGGGCGAGGACCCCGAGGGCGTCCGCGACGGCCTGACGGCCGCGCTGCGCGCGCTGCTGGACCAGGACTTCGACGCGCTGCTGTTCGCCCACGGGCCGCCGGTGGCCGGCGGCGGCAAGGAGCTGCTGGCGGCGTTCGTCGACGGACATGGGAACGGCGCCTGAGCGGGCCACCCGTCGGACGTCCGTCCAGAACGGGGCGCAAAGCCCTTCAGGAACCCGCCGATCGGGTGGGCCCCGCCTTCACCCCACGCCGGGGATGCCGATCTTCGTGTTGTGCGCACGTCACGGATGACCCGCGCTTCGCTCGCGCCCCTCGCGACCGCGGCCGCTGCCCTCGGCCTGCTGCCGGCCTCCGCCGGCGCGCTGGCGCTGACCGTCACCACCCAGACGCCGCAGGACGTGGCCTCGGCGACCGCGACGCTGCGGGCGACCGTGTCGGTCTCCGCGCTGGGCGCCAACGTCGCCTGGCAGTACGGCACGACCGCCGGGTACGGCATGACCAGCCCGACGGTCGGCACGGCCCTGCTGGGCCTCAACCAGAAGCTGACGCTGCCCGTCGCCGGCCTGGCGCCGGGCACGACCTACCACCTGCGGGCGATCGCCAGCAGCGGCCTGAGCACCGCCTACGGGCAGGACCTGAGCTTCTCGACGGCGCGGCCGGGGACGGCGCCGAGCAGCGGCGACGACGACCAGGGCGACGACAGCGGCTCGGGCTCCGGGTCCTCCGGCTCCGGCTCGGGCTCGACCACGGCGCCGCCCAGCACCGCCACCACCCCGGCGACCACGCCCGTGCCGACGACCACCGCTGGCGACTCCGGCGGCAGCGCCCCGACCAAGGCCGGCGACGACCCGCGCGCGACCGACCCCGCCGCCGGCGTCACCCCCGGCGCGGCCACCGCCGCGGTCGCCCCCGTCCTGGGCAAGACCTTCGCCATCGCCGCCGTCCAGGGCACGGTCACCGCGACCAGCCCGTCCGGCGCGCCCGTCGACCTCAGCGCCGCCCAGGCCGTCCCGACCGGGACGGTCATCGACACGCGCTCCGGGACCGTCGAGCTGACCACCGCGCTGGACCGCAGCGGCGCGACCCAGACCGGCCACTTCTGGGGCGGGCGCTTCGAGGTCCGCCAGAGCGCGACGGCCCGCGGGCTGACCCAGCTCGTGCTGCGCGGCGCCGACTTCTCCGGCTGCGGCGCCCAGGCCGCCGTGGCCCGCGCGGCCACCGCCAAGGCCACCAAGAAGAAGCCGCCGGTCCGCTCGCTGTGGGGCAGCGACGACCACGGCCGCTTCCAGACCCGCGGCCGCGGCAGCGTCGCCACGGTCCGCGGCACCCGCTGGCTGACGCGCGACACCTGCCGCGGCACGCTGACCCGCGTCGCCGCCGGCGCCGTCGCCGTCGCCGACCTGCGCCGCGGCAAGACCGTCGTGGTCCGCCGCGGCCACGAGTACCTCGCCCACGTCCGCCGCTGACCGCCGTGCCGGGCCCGATGACCGTCAACCCGCGCAGCTGGCCGTCCCACGCACGGGCCGTCCTGCTCGCCGGGCTGCTCGCGGCCGCCTGCGGGCTGGCCGTCTGGTCGACCGACGCGGCGCACTCGCTGGAGGACACGACGGTCGCGCTGCGCTTCCAGCTGCGGCCCGCCGAGCGGCCCGACGACATCGTGGTCGTCGGCGTCGACGCCGAGACGTTCTCCGACTACGCCAGCACGCACCAGTGGCCCTACCCGCGCAGCTGGCACGCCGACGTCATCGACGAGCTGCGCCGCCTCGGCGCGCGCAAGGTCATCTACGACATCCAGTTCACCGAGGCGACCAAGCCCGCCGAGGACCTGGCCCTGTTCAACGCGATCGGCCGCTTCCCCGGGACGATCCTCGCGACGACCGAGACCGACGCCCACGGCCACACCAACGTGCTCGGCGGCGACGAGAACCTCGCGCAGGTCAAGGCGCGCGCGGCGATGGCGTCGTTCCCGATCCTGGCCGGCGGCGAGATCGCCCGCGTCGAGCCGTCGCGCAACGGCGTCCCGACGATCGCGGTCGCGGCGGCCGAGTCGCTCGGCCACCAGGTCGACCCGTCGGCCTTCGAGGAGGGCGGCGCCTGGATCGACTTCCGCGGCCCGCCCGGCACGATCCCCAGCTACCACTTCTCCGACGTCCGCGACCACCGCGTTTCGGCCGCCGCCATCCGCGGCAAGGTCGTCGTCGTCGGGATGACCGCGCTGACCGAGCAGGACGTCCACCCGACGCCCACGGTCCGCGACGAGCTGATGTCCGGCCCCGAGGTCCAGGCCAACGCGCTGTGGACGGTCCTGCACGGCCTGCCGCTGCGGACCGCCCCGGCCTGGGCCGACGTCCTCGCGATCCTGCTGCTCGCGCTGGCCCCGGCCGCCGCCGCGCTGCGGCTGCGGACGCTGTCGGTGCTGACCGCGCCGGCCCTGGCCGTCGGCTACCTCGGCGCGTCCTACGCCGCGTTCCTGGGCGGCTGGATCGTCCCGGTCGTCGCGCCGCTCGCCGCCCTGGCGCTGAGCGCCGTGGGCACCGTGACCGCCAGCTACCTGACCGAGCGCCGCGAGCGCTACCGCGTCTCGCGCCACAACGCGGCGCTGGAGCAGGCCGTGCGCGAGCGCACCGCCGAGCTGCACGAGACCCAGCTCGAGGTCGTGCGCCGCCTGGCGCGCGCCGCGGAGTGGCGCGACGAGGACACCGGCGCGCACGTCGAGCGGATCGGGCTGCTCAGCGAGCGCCTGGCGCTGGCGGCGGGGCTGAGCGCGGGCGACGCCGAGACGCTGCGCCATGCCGCCGTCCTGCACGACGTCGGCAAGATCGGCGTCCCCGACCGCGTCCTGCTCAAGCCGGGCAAGCTCGACGCGGAGGAGTGGGCGATCATGCGGACCCACGCCGCGATCGGCGCGTCGATGCTGTCGGGGTCGCCGTCGCCGCTGGTCCAGCTCGGCGAGGAGATCGCGCGCACCCACCACGAGAAGTGGGACGGCTCGGGCTATCCGGCCGGGCTGCGCGGCGAGGACATCCCGCTGGTCGGCCGGATCGTGGCGATCTGCGACGTCTTCGACGCGCTGCGCTCGCGCCGGCCCTACAAGCAGCCGTGGACGCTGGAGGCGGCGCTGGCCGAGATCGCCGCCCAGCGCGGCCGCCACTTCGACCCGCGGCTGGTCGACCTCTTCCTGCCGCTGGTCGCCGAGCTGGGCGACCGGATCGCGCCGGCCGCCGACGACGCCGGCGACGACGGCCCGTCCTTGACCTTGGTGGCGTAGGCGGCACGCGCCTGCCTCGGTACCATCCGGCGATGGACGAGCGCTTCGCCGAGGTCGGCAACGGGATCACCCTCTGCTACGAGACGTTCGGGGACCCGTCCGCGCCGCCCGTGCTGCTGATCATGGGCCTCGGGACGCAGATGATCGCGTGGGACACGCGCTTCTGCGAGGACCTCGCCGACCGCGGCTTCTTCGTCGTCCGGTTCGACAACCGCGACACCGGCCGCTCGACGCGGCTGGACGGCGCGCCGGTCCCCAAGCTGCGCGAGATCGCGCTGCGGCGCATCGCCCGCCCGGCCTACAAGCTCGCCGACCTGGCGCTCGACACCGTCGGGTTGATGGACGTGCTGGAGATCGAGCGCGCGCACGTCGTCGGCGTCTCGATGGGCGGGATGATCGCCCAGACCGTCGCCGCCCGGCACCCGGGCCGCGTGCGCTCGCTGACGTCGATCATGTCCAACACCGGCGGGCGCTTCAGCGGCCAGCCGGCGCTGAAGACCTACCCCGTGCTGCTGGGCAAGTCGCCGGCCGACCGCGAGGCGTTCATCGAGCACGGCGCCAAGACGTGGGGGATCATCGGCTCGCCCGGCTTCGAGCGCGACGAGCTCGAGCTGCGCGAGATGATCGCGCTGAGCTTCGACCGCGGCGCCTCGCCCGCGGGGACCGCCCGCCAGCTCGGGGCGATCATCGCGTCGGGCGACCGCCGCCGCGAGCTGCGCGGCGTGCAGGCGCCGACGCTCGTGATCCACGGCGAGGCCGACAAGCTCGTCTCGCCGTCGGGCGGCCGCGCGACGGCCAAGGCGATCGACGGCGCGCGCCTGATCACGATCCCGGGCATGGGCCACGACCTGCCCAAGGACGCCTGGCCGCAGATCATCGGCGCGATCGCCGAGCACGCGCATGGCGCCGACGTCGCCGCGGGCGACGCGGCGGCCGTCCGCGCGGCGTAGCGGCGCGGCGCGATACCGCGCCGGGCGGGTCCTACACTCGCCGGGGTGAGCGTGTTCCGGCGCATGGGCGGACCCGACGACGGCTCGGAGCGGATCGGCGGCCTCGGCGGCCCCGAGGAGATCCGCCGCGTCAGCCGCACCTCCACGCTCGCGGTCGGCACGCTGGCCTGCCCGAACTGCGACGCGCCCGTGTCTCCCGGCTCCGGCCGGCTGGGCCCCGCCTCTCCGCTGGCCTGCCCCTTCTGCGGCCACGACGGCCGCGTCCGCGACTTCCTCACGCTCGGCGCCCCGACACGGCCAGCCCACGTCGTAGTCAAGGTCGTGGCACCGGCGCAGATCCGCATCTCGCGCCGCCGCGACTGAGGCGCCGCGCGTCCGGTCCGGGGCGCTCCGGGCGTCCCTCTGGCCATGGCGACGACCCGCATCACCGTCCTCGGAGACCACGACCCCGGCTTCCTCACCCACCGCGCGCTGGATGCGGCGATCGAGCAGCTGCCCCACGACGTCGACGCGCGCTGGCATGCGACCGACGCGCCGCTGCACGAGCTCGGCGACGGGTTGTGGGTCGCGCCGGGCAGCCCGTATCGCGACGACGAGGCTGTCCTCGCCGCCATCGCCCGCGCGCAACGCGAGCGCGTGCCGCTGCTCGGCACCTGCGGCGGCTTCCAGTACACGGCGCTGGTCCTCGCGCGCGTGCTCGCCGGCGTCGCCGCGCCGGCGCACGCCGAGCTGGACCCCGACGCCGCCGACCCGTTCATCGCCCCGATCGCCTGCCGCGTCGACGGCGACCGCCGCACGGTCACGCCCGTGCCCGGGACGCGGCTGGCCGCCCTGCTCGGCACCGCGCCGTTCGCGGGGTTCTTCTTCTGCGGCTACGCACCCAGCGCCGCGTCGGCCGCCACGCTGGAAGCCGCCGGCGTCCGGATGACCGCCCACGCGCAGGACGTCGGACCGGTGGCGCTGGAGCTGTCGCAGGACGACCACCCGTTCCTGATGGCCTCGCTCTTCCAGCCCCAGATCGCCGCGCTGGACGGCGAGCCGCTGTCACCGCTGCTCGAGGCCTTCGTCGACGCCGCGCGGGAGCGCAACGCCGCCAAGGTCCGGCCCAGCGTGATCCGGCGATGAGTTTCGCGGCGAGGGCGGCGTCACCCACCTGCGCTACCGCGTGATGGGACGCGGCCAGCGCTGACGCCGGCGACCCGCGCGCTACAGCACCAACAACGACCAGTCCAGCGCCACCGAGCGGTGCAGCGTGCCCGCCGCGAGGAGCTCGGGCGCGACCGGCCGGCCCAGCGGGAAGCGGGAGCGGTCGCTGGCGGCCACGACCGCGCCGCCTTCGCCGACCAGCGCCGCCGGCGCGCCGATGCGACCGAGCGCCGGGGCGCAGAGCTCGGCGAGCCGGGCGAGGTCGAGGTCGGCGGTGGCGACCGCGACGGTGCGGCCGGCCAGCAGGGCCGGGACCGACACGGTGACGATGTCGGCGTCCGCGCCGCCTTCGTCGAAGTAGGGGTCCGACAGCCACGTGCGGCCGCGGGCGACGGGCACCGTGAACCACTCGTCGGCGGTGTAGTCGTAGAAGCCGGGCTCGGCGCGATCCAGCTGCGGGCGCAGCTGGGCCGGGCCGCCCGCCGCCTGCGCCCACCACTGCATCCACAGCTCGGCGTCGCCCAGCAGCCGCGGCGCCACCGTCACCGTCGCGCCGCACAGCTCGCGGGGCAGCCGCCTCAAGTTGTCGATCATGGTCGGGTCGAGCGCCGCGAGATCCTCGACGACGATCGCGCCCGCGACCGCCCGGCGGTCCTCCAGCAGCGCCAGGAAGCGCCCGGCGTGCTGGCGCGGGACGTCGAAGGCCGGCGCCAGCGCGGCGCCCACCTCGCGCA
>JAOPZD010000456.1 GCA_025964295.1 Conexibacter sp. | reverse complement strand
CTCGTCGTCGCCGTTGCGGCCGCTGGCCGGCGCGGGCTCGACCCCGGCGACGAACGCCCGGTCGGCGCCGGTGGCCACGACGACCCCGTTGCGCAGCGCCACGGCGCGCACGTGGTAGGTCGCGCCGGGCGTCAGGCCCGGGGTGCTCGTCGTGATGGCCTGCAGACCGCGGCCGGCCAGGACGCCGACCGCGGGCGAGCGCGCGCCGTAGGCGGTGGTGTGGCCGAGGTCGAAGGCGGCGCTCGTCGCGGCCGGGCCGGGATCGAGGCGCGCGTGGAAGGTCGCGGCGTCGGCGACCAGCCCCGTCGGCGCGTCGGTGATCGCGCAGGCCGGCGCCGCGCTGTCCAGCGACCAGGAGGAGAGCGTGCCGGCGTCCAGCGCGCGGCTGTCGGTGACGCGCAGCGTCCACGTGCCGTAGCGGTCCTCGCCGGCGAAGCGCGCCAGCGGCTGGTTGGGGTCGTAGAGGCCGCCGACCGTCGCGTCGGCGCTCGCCAGCTCCTGGATCGGCGCGGTCGCGTCGTCGTCGAGGACCAGCGGCGTCGACGCGACGAGGTTGCCGGCCGAGTACGAGGTCGACGTGCCGGTGCCAGGGCGCTCGAAGAGGTCGACGGTCGTCCCCGACGGCGAGGTCAGCCAGGCGTGCAGGTCGCCGATCCACGTGTGCGTCGCCGCCAGCGTGACGCGCAGGTGGCCGACGCGGCCATGGGTCGGGACGCTGAGCGTGGACGTCAGCCCGGCCGCGGGCGCGTTGTTGGGGATCGTCGCGGGGGTGGGGTAGGCGCGCGTCCCGGCCGTGGTGGTGCCGGTGCCGATCGGCAAGGTGTAGGGGATGGTCCGGCTGCCCTGGTCGGCGGTGACCGCGAGCGACAGCGCGCTGAGCGTCCCGCAGCCGGCGGCGGCCGCGGCGCGGACCGAGAAGGTGGCGGTCGCGGTGCCCTTGGGGGCGATCGTCCCGAGCTCGGCGGCGGCCTGCGGGACGCTGACGCCCGCGGTGCCGCTGTCCAGGGTCGCGCGCACGCCGGTCAGCGGCGTGGTGCCCGGGTTGACGACCGGGATGTGGACGACGGTGTCCTGCTCCAGCGCGGCGGCGGGCGCGTCGGCCGCGCCGCCGGCGACGACCGGCGGCAGGTCGAAGGCCTCGGTCGCGTGCGTGGCGTTGGCGCTGGTCACCGACGCGCCGTAGCCCATCCCGCGCGCGGCGAAGACGGCCCAGATCTGCGCGCGGTCGGCGCCGCCGGCGACGGTGTCGGCGGCGAGGATCGCGTCGCGCATGTCGAGGAACGTCGGCTGCTTGGGGGACAGGCGCAGCGCGGAGGTGATCAGCGAGCGCGCGGTGGTCGCGCCGACGGCGCGGCGCAGGTCCCACAGCGTCTCGGCCCAGATCTCGCCGTCGGCGTGGACCTCGAAGACGGGGGAGTTGGCGTTGTAGCCGGTGACGCGGCCCAGGTCGCCGAAGGTGAAGCCGCCGGGGCCGGTGAGCGTCGTCCCGGGGCAGTGCGGCGAGCTCGCGGCGACCGGGCAGTCCACGGCGTTGTAGCGGATGCCGGTCGCGGTGTCGTCGGTGACGTAGGCGCCGACGACCTCGTCGCCCGGGGCCGTCGTGTCGGTGACCTGGCCCTCGGCCGTCAGGAAGTCCATGGCGTACCAGTCGCTCCAGCCCTCGCCCATCGCCTGGGACTGGCGGGCGAGCAGGCCATTGGCCTGGCCGTCGCCGCCGACGAGGCGGTTGGTCAGGCCGTGGGTGTACTCGTGGTAGACGACGGTCGCGTCGTCGGCGCCGTTGACCGCCGGGTACGGCGCCTGGAAGAGGTACATCTGCAGCTTGCCCGGCTGGCCGTCGGGCGGCGTCGACATGTTGGCGTTGCTCGTGCCCGAGTAGTCGTCGGTCTCGGCGTTGACCGGGTCGCCGCCGTGCGGGCCGCCGGCCTCGAAGTTGTAGGACGCCGGGGTGAAGCCGATCGGCGGCTGGGCCAGCCAGTCGTGGTAGCGGTTGACGTAGTAGAAGACCTGCGTCGTGGCCTGGGCGACGTCGGGCGTCGCCGAGGACGACGGCGGCTGGACGGTGCTGCCGTCCCAGGTGCAGATCGTCGCGAACGCCGTCGGGCAGAACTGGCCGGCGGCCGGCGCGGCCGGCGTGACCGGGAAGGTGAAGTTCGGCGGCGGGCCGGCGTTGGGCGCGATCTCGCCGTCGCCGCCGATGCCGTCGGGCGAGCTGCGGTCGGCGTAGGCATGGGCGTTGGGGCCGCTCAGCCTCGTGACGGGCGTCGAGACCCACGCGCCGAGGTCCGCGGTGTGGTCGGTGCCGTCGCCGGGGTGTAGCTCGTGCACGGTCGCGTTGGCGGTGGCGAAGTCGGTCAGCGAGTGGCGGGTGAGGATCGCGCCGGTCGCCGCGTCGACGAGGACCTCGTAGACGTAGGGCGCCTCGCCCGCGACGGTGAGCTTCCAGGCGAGGCGGTCGCCGTCGGGGTCGGCGAGCGTGACGAGGCTCGCGACGTCGTCGGTGCCGGGGAAGGTCGTGGTGCGGGCGGCGCCGGCGCCCACGTCGCCGGGCGCGCCGTCCGCGCCGACGCCGAGGTCGCGCTGGGCGGCCGCG
>JAOPZD010000416.1 GCA_025964295.1 Conexibacter sp. | reverse complement strand
CGAACAGGGTGGCGTCGTCGTCGGTCATCACCCCCTAGAGCGCCGACCCGCGCCGAAGGTGACCCGGACCCCGGAGGTGGGGGATCGGGGGTTGGTGGCTGGGGGTGCGCGTCCGGCGTTCGCGGCGTCCAGTGCGGAGCGCCGACGGTGGTGCGCCGCGTGGTCGATCGGCAATGACGGCGAGAGCGCGTGCGACGCCGCCGCCGCCTGCGCAGTGGCTCGGCCGTCTTGGCGGCGCGGGGCGGGCGGTTCGAGGCCGAAGCGCCACTCGATGGCATCTGACCCGCCATATGCGCGGGTCAGATGCCATCGAGATCCCTTCGGGCCCAAATCGCCCCCGGATGCAACTCCCTCACCTCAGGAACAACGTCCTCAGGAACGACATCTAGCTGAGCAGCAGCCCCGCGCTCAACAACACGCAGAACGCCAGCTGCAGCATGCCGGTCCTGGCCAGCGCGCCGTTGAGCGTCGGGCCGTCGTCGTGCTGGCGGACCGTGCGCACCAGCGGGACGGCAAACGGCAGCGCCAGCCAGGACAGCAGGACCCACGGGCCGACGTGGTCGCCGCCCGCCAGCCAGACGACCGGCGGGATCAGGAACGCGAGGTAGATCTCCGCCGCGTAGAAGTCGCGCGCGCGGCCGCGGCCGAGGCGCACCGCCAGCGTCCGCTTGCCGACGCGCGCGTCGGTCGGCGCGTCGCGGATGTTGTTGACGGCGAGGATCGCGGCGGCGATCAGGCCGACCGGGACGGCCAGCGCGAAGGCCTCCCACTCCAGCCGCTCGACCTGCGCGTAGTAGGAGCCGGTCACCGCCACCAGCCCGAAGAACAGGAAGACGAAGACGTCGCCGAGGCCCTCGTAGCCGTAGGGCCGCGGGCCGCCGGTGTAGAGCACGCCGGCGAGGATCGACGCGGCGCCGATGGCCAGGATCACCCAGCCGGCGATGACGATCAGGTAGACGCCGCACAGCACGGCCAGCGCGAACGACACGTAGGTCGCGGTCAGGACCTGCTTGGGCGGGACCAGGCCGCCCGCTGTCACGCGGACGGGGCCGAGGCGGTCCTCGGTGTCGGCGCCGCGCCGCGCGTCGGAGTAGTCGTTGGACAGGTTGGCGCCGACCTGGATGAACACCGCGCCGAGCAGCGCGGCGATGAACGCGCCGACCCGCAGCGACGAGCGCTCGGCCGCGGCAAGCGCGGTGCCGACGAGCACCGGCGCGACGCCGGCCGGCAGCGTGCGCGGACGCGCGGCCAGCAGCCAGATCTTGACGGGGGAGGGGCGGGAGGAGATCGCGTCGGCCATCAGGCGCTCACGCTCTCCGCGGGAACTGCGAGAAGTCGGGCTTGCGCTTCTCCTTGTAGGCCTCGCGCCCTTCCTTGGCCTCATCGGAGCCGTAGAAGAGCAGGTTCGCGTCGTGGGCGAGCTGCTGGATCCCGGCGTAGCCGTCCTCGTGGGCGTGGAAGGACGACTTGACCAGCCGCAGCGCGAAGGGGGAGAGCTCGAGCATCTCGCGGCACCAGCTCACGGTCTCCTCCTCCAGCCGCTCCAGCGGCACGACCGCGTTGACCAACCCCATGTCCATCGCCTGCTTGGCGTCGTACTGGCGGCAGAGCAGCCAGATCTCCTTGGCCTTCTTGGTCCCGACGAGGTCGCGCAGCAGCGACGCGCCGAAGCCGCCGTCCCATGAGCCGACGCGCGGCCCGGTCTGGCCGAAGCGCGCGTTGTCGGCGGCGATCGTCAGGTCGCAGCAGAGGTGCAGGACGTGGCCGCCGCCGATCGCGTAGCCGGCGACCTGGGCGACCAGCGGCTTGGGCAGCCGCCGCATCTGGACCTGCAGGTCGGTGACGTGGAAGCGCCCGACCGTCGCGCCTTCGGCGATGTAGCCGGTGTCGCCGCGGACGTTCTGGTCGCCGCCGGAGCAGAACGCGTGCGGGCCCTCGCCGGTGAGGATCACGACGCCGACGTCGCCGTCCTCGCGGGCGCGCTCCAGCGCCTCGGAGACCTCGACGAGCGTCTGGGGCCGGAACGCGTTGCGCACCTCGGGACGGTCGATCGTGATCTTCGCGATGCCCGGGGTGGGCGGCTCGGACTTCTCATAGCGGATGTCGGTGTAGTCGCCGTCGCCGGGGGTCCAGGTCACTGCCATGGGCAGGCAGGCTACTTTCCGAGCCATGGTGGTCGAGTCCTGGCTGGCGAGGGCGGCGCGTGAGCGCCCCGACCGGGCTGCCGTCAACGGGCTGAGCTACGGCGCGTTGTACGAGCGGGCGCGGGCCGCGGCGGGCGGGCTGCCCCGCGGCGCGCGGGTGGGGCTGGCGATCCCGCCGGGCGAGGCCTACGTCGTCGCGCTGCACGCGTGCCTGCTGGCGGGCGCGCTGGTCGTGCCGATCGACCTGCGGCTGACCGACGCCGAGCGCCCGGAGGTCGACGTGCTGATCGAGGGCGACGCGCTGCCGGTGCGCTGCGCGCGCGAGGCCGACGTGCGCGACGAGCACCGGTTGGACGATCCCGCGATCCTCGTGCACACCAGCGGGACGACGAGCGCGCCGAAGCCGATCCGGCTGACCTACGGCAACTGGCTGTGGAGCGCGCTCGGCAGCGCGGTGGCGCTCGGCGTGGACCCCGACGAGCGCTGGCTGTGCACGCTGCCGCTGAGCCACGTCGGCGGGCTGTCGATCCTGCTGCGCAGCGCGATCTACGGGACCACGGCGGTGGTCCACGAGCGGTTCGACACCGAGCGGGTCCTGGAGGCGCTGCGCGCGCCCGGCGGTCCGACCGTGGTCTCGCTCGTCCCGACGACGCTGGCGCGGCTGCTCGACGCGGGGCTGCAGCGGCCGCC
>JAOPZD010000404.1 GCA_025964295.1 Conexibacter sp. | reverse complement strand
AGCGGCCGGAGGACCCGAAGCCCGCCTCGCCCCGATCGTCGGGCGAGGCGGGCAGGTCCTCGACGACGATGAGGCTCGGCGCCCAGAAGGGCACGAGCAGGAGCTGGGCGATGCGGTCGCCGACGGAGATGTCGACCGGCTCGGCGCCGGCGTTGTGCAGCGCGACGCGGAGCTCGCCGCGGTAGTTGGGGTCCACGAGCCCGGGTGAGTTGAGCGGGTGGATGCCCTGGTTGATCGCCAGGCCCGAGCGCGGGGTGACCAGGCCGGCGATGCCGGGTGGGATCGCGACGGCGACGCCGGTGCCGACGAGGCGGCGCTCGCCCGGGGCGAGCGTCAGCGCCTCGACCGAGGACAGGTCATAGCCCGCGTCATGGGGCCGCGTCCGGGCCGGCGGTCGCGCGTCGGCGTGCAGCAGGCGGACGGAGAGCTCGCCGGCGGCGGCGGGGGCGTCGAGCGCGGTCACGCGGTCCATTGTGACGGTTGGGTGCGACGACCCGCGGGCACGGCTCCAGGACAACGACCCTGGAGGTGGAGTGATGGCTGACGTGACCGTCGGGCTGTTCGTGACGCTGGAGGCGGCCGACGGCAGGGCCGAGGACCTCGCGACGTTCCTGGCCGACGCCCAGGCGCTGGCCGCCCAGGAGGAGGGCACGGTCGTCTGGTACGCGCTGCGCTTCGGCGAGACGACCTTCGGGATCTTCGACGCGTTCGGCTCCGAGGACGCCCGCCAGGCCCATCTCGGCGGCGCGATCGCCCAGGGCCTCGCCGACCACCCCGAGCTGTTCGCCACGCCGCCCGCGATCGAGCAGGTCGACGTCCTGGCCAGCAAGTAGCGCCGCGCGGCCGTGCGTCAGACCGTGAAGCGCGCGTAGCGCTCGGCCACGGCGGCGGGCAGGCGCGCGACGACGTGCACGCCCTCGGCGGTGTCCTCGCGGTGCAGGTCGCCGGCGACGTCGTGCAGCTCGGCCAGCCGGCCGCCCTCCGAGTAGGGCAGCAGCAGCTCGACGGACTGCAGCGTCCGGGCGAAGGCCTGCTCGATCGCCAGCTCGAGGTCGTCGACGCCGGTGCCGTCCAGCGCGCTGACCTGGACGCCGTCGGGGTGGCGGTGGCGCAGGCCCTGGCGCTGCTCCTCGTCGAGCTGGTCGACCTTGTTGAGCACGAGCAGCCGCGGGCGGTCGCCGGCGCCGATCTCCTCCAGCGTGTCCTCGACCGCGCGCAGCATCTCCAGGCGGTCGTCCTCCTCGGCGGACGCGTCGAGGACGTGCAGGATCAGGTCGGCGCGCGTGGTCTCCTCCAGCGTCGCGCCGAAGGCGTCGACCAGCTGGTGGGGCAGCTTGCGGATGAAGCCGACCGTGTCGGTCAGCAGGTACGGGCGCCCGTCGATCGACAGCTGGCGCGTCGTCGGGTCCAGCGTGTGGAAGAGGCGGTTGCGGACGCCGACGTCGGCGCCGGTCATGGCGTTGAGCAGCGTGGACTTGCCCGCGTTGGTGTAGCCGGCCAGCGCGATCTGGGGCAGGTGCGCGCGCTCGCGCTCGGCCCGCTGCACCGACCGCGTGCCCTTGACCTGCTCCAGCCGGCGGCGCAGCGCGGCGATCCGGTCGCGCGCCAGGCGGCGGTCGGTCTCGATCTGCGACTCGCCGGGACCACGTGTCGCGAAGCCGCCGGACGAGACGCCGCCGAGGCGCTCGAGGTGCGTCCACAGCCCGCGCATGCGAGCCAGGTTGTACTCCAACTGGGCGAGCTCGACCTGCAGCTTGCCCTCGGCGGTGTTGGCGTGGGCGGCGAAGATGTCGAGGATCGTCGCGGTGCGATCGACGACCGACATGCCCAGCTCCTTCTCCAGGTTGCGCTCCTGGCGGGGGCTGAGCTCGTCGTCGACGACGATGACGTTGGCGTCGGCGGCCTTGGCCGCGTCCTTGACCTCGAGCAGCTTGCCCGGGCCGAGGTAGGTGTTCGGATGCGGCTTGTCGCGGTGCTGGACGGCCTGGCCGACGACGGCGACGCCCGCGGTGCGCAGCAGCTCGCGCAGCTCGGAGAGGTCGTCCCCGGTCTCGAGCGCGGCGATCAGGTAGGCGCGCTGCTTGGCGCGCGCGGTGGTGCCGTCGGCCGCCGCGCCGTTGCGCGTCGGCGTCGTCCGTCCGTTGCGACTGCGATCCATGTGCCTTCTGAGTCTAGGCCGTGGCGAAGGTGGAGCGAGCTCGTGCTGCTTGAGTCCGACGCACCTTCTTTCTGACCGGTATCCGTGCTTCTTGGTTAGTCAGATATGGGCCGCTGTCTGGACGGATGATGCAGGTTGCCTGGGCAGGCCAGGAGTAGCGTCCGGTGCCTAGGAGGTGGTGCCCCCGATGACGGATGTGACCGGAGTGACCGGACGCCCAGAGGACTGGATCCGCATCGGCGCCGCAGCGGCGGCCTTGGGGGTCAGCGTCGACACGCTGCGCCGCTGGGAGCGCGACGGGCGGATCGTCTTCGAGCGCCGCGGCCAGCAGCGCTACCTGCGCGCCGACGAGCTCGCCGCGCTGCTGCGCGAGCGCGCCCGCGAAGGGCGCTCCAGCGCGCGCAACCGCCTGCAGGGCATCGTCCTCGGCGTGCGCCGCGACGGCGTCATGGCCCAGATCGACATGGCCTGCGGCCCCTACCGGATCGTGTCGCTGATGTCACGCGAGGCGGCCGACGACCTCGGGATCAAGCCCGGCGACCAGGCCGTCGCGCTGATCAAGTCGACGACGGTGGTCGTCGAGAAGCGCTGATCAGCTGGGCCCGCCGCGGCGCGGGCAGGCGGTCGTAGCGGTCGGCCAGGCGCGCGACCGGCAGGACGATCACGCCCTCGCGCGGGTCCCCCACCCACCCCCCGCGGCCGGTCGCGAGCGTGTAGGCCGTGTAGGCGGCGGCGCACGCGTCGAGCTCGTCGAGCGTGCGCTGCCAGAGGCCGCCGTCGTCGTCGACGACGCCGCGGAGCTTCAGCGCGGCGATCCGCTGCTGCAGGCCCGACGGCGTGCGCTTGGGCGGCGGGCGGTGGCCGAGCAGCGAGCAGAACACCGCGTCGGGGTAGGTCTCGGCGACGCGGCCCAGACGCAGGGCGCCGTCGCCGACGGCGCCCTCCACGGCGCTGCCGAACGAGGCGTCGGGACGGAACAGCTCGAGCGCTCCGAGCTCGGCGAACAGCGCGAAGCCCTCCTGCATCCAGCCCTGCCAGCGCGTGAGGGCCTGATCGGCGGCCGGGACCGGGTAGAGCGGCAGGCGCCGGCGGTAGAGCAGCGCGTCGCAGACCCGCATGCGCTCGTAGCGCCCGGCGGGCAGCTGCAGGGTCGCGCGCAGCGGCATGCCGGCGGCCAGGAGGTCGAGCCGCGGGCCCGAGGGCGCGTCGATCGCCACGACCGCCTCGCCGCCGAAGCCGAGGATCGTCTGGGCGACGTCGCCGGTGCTGCCCGGCTCGTAGAACGTCGCGACGAGCTCCGGGCCTGCGGGACCGCGCCGCTCGTGGAGGGTGACGAGCTGCTGGCCGCCGGGCTTGGCGCTGATGTCAATGCCGCAATAGCGCACGTCGTCGCTGGCACTCCACGGGGGCGGGCGCTATAGCGGGCCGCAATAGCGCACGTCGTCGCTGGCACTCCACGGGGGCGCGCGCTATAGCGGGCCGCAATAGCGCACCGCCGTGCAGCGTAGCCGGGCGGTAGCGTGGCGCCCCATGTCGTCTGCCGACCTCGCCGATCGCCTCGGCGCGCGCGTGCTGGAGATCGTCGACGTGCCGTCGGAGTCGCGGTCGGAGGCGGCGCTGGGCGCGCACGTGCTCGACGTCCTCGGCGACCGCGCCCGCGACGCCGGCGACACGTGCGTCCTGGCCGGCGTTACCGCGCGGCGGGGCGACCGCCCGCTCGTCCTGCTCGCCGGGCACCTCGACACGGTCCCGGCGCAGGGCAACTTCCCGGGACGGCTCCAGGACGGCGTCGTCCACGGCCTCGGCGCGGCCGACATGAAGGCGGCGCTGGGCGTCATGGTCGAGCTGGCCCTGACGCCGCCGCCCGCGGCGACCGTCGACGTCGGCTTCGTCTTCTTCGGCCGCGAGGAGCTGCCGTTCGGCGACAGCGCGCTGACGCCACTGCTGGAGCGCGAGCCCGGCCTGCGCGAGGCGGACCTCGTGATCGTCATGGAGCCGACCGACAACCAGCTGCACGCCGGCTGCGTCGGGAACATCAACGCGACGTGGACGTTTCGCGGCGTCGCCGGCCACAGCGCCCGGCCCTGGCTGGCCGACAACGCGATCCACCGCGCCGGCCGCGGGATCGCCGCGCTGGCCGAGCTGGAGCCGGTCGACCACGAGTTCGCGGGGCTGACGTTCCGCGAGGTCGTCTCGGCGGTGACCGTCCACGGCGGCGTGGCCCGCAACGTCGTGCCCGACACCTGCGTCGTGGAGCTCAACATGCGCTACGCGCCCGGGACGAGCGCGGCCGGCGCCGAGGCCAAGCTGCGCGCGCTGTGCGAGCCCTACGGCGAGCTGCGGATCGACGGCAACGCGCCGTCGGGCGCGGTCCCGGACCGAGGCAATGTCCTTGTGTCCCGGCTGATCGAGGCCGGCGGGCTGGCGACCGAGCCCAAGCAGGCGTGGACGCCGGTGGCGGAGTTCTCCGCCGCGGGCGTCGACGCCGTCAACTTCGGGCCGGGCGCGCCGCGCTTCGCGCATCGCCGCGACGAGCAGGTCGAGGTCGCCGCGCTGGTCAAGTCCTATAAGACGCTCGTGAGGTTCCTGTGCGCCTGAACCCGGTCCTGGAGAACCTGGGCACCTACCCGTTCGTGCGGCTCGACGAGGCCAAGCGCGCGGCGCTCGCGCGCGGGATCGAGCTGATCGACTTCGGGATCGGCGAGCCGCGCGAGGAGACCCCCGCGTTCATCCGCGCCGCCATGGCCGCGGCGATCGCGCCGGTCTCGACCTACCCGAAGGCCGACGGCCTGCCCGCGCTGCGGGAGGCGATCGCCGGCTGGGTCGCGCGCCGGTTCGGCGGCGTGGCGCTGGATCCGGACACCGAGATCGTCCCGACGCTGGGATCCAAGGAGGCCGTGTTCCACATGGCCGAGGTCGTGGGCGGCGCGGCCGTGGCGGTGACCACGCCGGGCTACCCGGTGGGCGCGCGCGGCGCGCTGTTCGCCGGGCGCGAGGTCGTCGAGCTGCCGCTGGACCCGGCGCGCGGCTTCCTCCCCGACCTCGACGCGCTGGATCGCGCGACGCTGGAGCGCCTCGGCCTGCTGTGGTTCAACTTCCCCAACAACCCGACGGGCGCCGTCGCGCCACTGGCGCTCCTCGAGCGCGCCGCCGCGCTGGCGCGCGAGCACGACTTCGTGCTGGCCTGCGACGAGGCCTACAGCGAGATCTGGCTGGCGGGCGACGCGCCGGTCAGCGCGCTGCAGCTGGCCGACCGAGCCAACGTCCTCGTGTTGAACACGCTGTCCAAGCGCTCGTCGATGCCCGGCTACCGCTCGGGGTTCGTGGCCGGCGACCCGCGCCTGATCGCGGCGCTGAAGCGGTACCGGCCCAACGTCGGCGTCGCGCCGCAGGAGTTCGTCCAGCTCGCGTCGATCGCGGCGTGGGACGACGAGCGCCACGTCGAGGAGGTCCGGGCGCGCTACCGCGCGAAGCGCGACCTGCTGTGGCCGGCGCTGCAGGCGGCGGGGTTCTCCGACGCGGGCGGCCCGGCGACCTTCTTCCTCTGGCTGGCGACACCCGACGGCGAGGACGACGAGGCCTGCGCGGTCCGCCTGCTCGAACGCGGCGTCGTCTGCGCGCCGGGGTCGTTCTTCGGCGCCGGCGGCGCGGGCCACGTGCGCTTCGCGCTCGTGCCGACGCCAGAGGCGTGCGCCGCCGCGGCGCGGCGCCTGGCGCCCTGAGGGCCCGCCCGGACCCATCGAGGGACGACTGAACCGCGCATATCGCGGTTCAGTCGTCCCTCGATGGCGAGGTGGCCGCTACGCGTTGCTGTGCAGCGCGGCGTTCAGGCCGCTCCACGACGCGCCGGCGCGTGGCAGGACCTCCACGGCGCCCGTCGTCGAGTTGCGGCGGAAGAGCAGGTTGCTCTGGCCCGACAGGTCGCGGGCCTTGACGACCTCGCCCTCCGGCGTCGTGACGCGCGTGCCCGCGGTGAGGTAGAGCCCGGCCTCGACGATGCACGCGTCGCCGAGCGAGATCCCGAGGCCCGCGTTGGCGCCGATCAGCGAGCCGGTCCCGACCGAGATCACGTCCTTGCCGCCGCCCGACAGCGTGCCCATGATCGAGGCCCCGCCGCCGACGTCGCTGCCGTCGCCGACGACGACGCCCTGGCTGATGCGGCCCTCGACCATCGAGGTGCCCAGCGTGCCGGCGTTGAAGTTGACGAAGCCCTCGTGCATGACGGTCGTGCCCTCGGCGAGGTGCGCGCCGAGGCGGACGCGGCGGGCGTCGGCGACGCGGACGCCGGAGGGCGTCACGTAGTCGGTCATCTGCGGGAACTTGTCGACGGAGGTGACGCTGAGCGGGCGGTCCAGCGCGCGGGCGCGCAGGCGGACGGTCGGCAGGTCGGCGGGGTCGACGGGCCCGCGGTTGGTCCAGGCGACGTTGGGCAGCACGCCGAAGACGCCATCCAAGTTGATGGCGTTGGGCGTGACAAGGCGGTGGCTGAGCAGGTGCAGGCGCAGGTAGGCGTCGTGCGTGTCGGCGGGCGGCGCGGCGAGGTCGTCGATGACCGTGAGGACCGCGACGACGGTGACGCCGCGCAGCTCGTCGGGGCCGGTGGCGCCGGCGAAGGCGCCGCCGCCGAGGTCGGTCGCCTCGGCGACCTTCAGCGGGCGCGTGCCTTTCGTCGCGCCCGCGGGCGCGCCGTCCAGGCCGAGGTGGGGCTCGACGTAGAGCGTGTCGAGGACCTTGCCGCCGGCGACGGTCGTCGTGGCCAGGCCGACGGCCCAGGCGGGGCCGGTGATGCGCTGCGTCTCGGTCATCGCCCGAGACGATAGGCGAGGCCGCTAGGCGAGCGCCGCGAGGTCGGCGAGCAGCGCGGCGCCGGCCTCGCCGGCGTAGACCGGGACGGCCCAGCCGGTGAGCGTGAACAGCAGGCTCTCGTCGACGTCGACGGTCAGCTCGCCGCCGTCGAGCTCGACGACGACGGGGCTGTCGCCGCCACGCAGGACGTGGGCGATCGCGGCGCCCGAGGCGCCGGTGCCCGACGCGCTGGTCTCCCCCACGCCGCGCTCGAAGATCCGGGCGCGGATGCGGTCGGGCGCGAGCGGGCGGTAGAACGACACGTTGGTGCGGTTGGGGAAGGCCGGGTGGGTTTCGATGCCCGGGCCGATCTTCGGGAGCATCAGAGCCTCGAGCACGGTCTCGTCCTCGACGAGGATCGCGCACTGCGGGTTGCCGACGTTCACGTGCTGGAATCGCCACGTCGTGCCGCTGGGCAGGGTGGTGATCTCACCGAGCCCATCCTCGGCGCCGCCGGGGTAGTCGTCGGAGACCAGGCGCGCGCGGCCCATGTCCAGCGTGCAGGTGCGGTCGTCGTGGATCGTGGGCCGGATCTCGCCGGCGGCGGTCTGGATCGAGAACTGCGTCTGGTCGGTCCAGCCGGCGGCGCGCAGGTACAGCACGGCCTCGCGCGCGCCGTTGCCCGACAGCTCGGCCTCGGAGCCGTCGGGGTTGAAGATGCGCAGGCGGGCGACGAAGCCGGGCGCGTCGGGCGGTGAGAGCTCCAGGACGCCGTCGCCGCCGATGCCGAGGTGGTGGTCGCACAGGCGCCGGACGCGGGCGGCGGTCAGCGCGAACGGCAGCGCGTCGCGCTCGACGATGATGTAGTCGTTGCCCAGGGCCTGCCACTTCTCGAAGCGCATCGGCGGGCGACCCTACTAGCCGCCGACCAGCTCGCGCGCGACGTCGCCGGCGTCGCGGCCGGTGAGGTCGACGCGCTCGACGGCGTCGCCGGGGAGCTTGCGCAGCCAGGTGAGCTGCCGGCGCGCGTACTGGCGCGTGCGGAGCTTCATGGCGTCGACGTCGCCGGCGAGGAGCTCCGCGAACCCCAGCGCCTTGCGGGCGGTGGCCGACGCGCCGGCCGCGTCGGCGGCGCGGACCTCCGCGACGGCACCGGCGGCGACCATCGCGTCGACGCGCGCGTCGATCCGCGCCTTCAGGAGCTCGCGGTCCATCGTGAGGGCGACGAGCCGCGTGGGACGGCGGGTGTCGGCGGTCCAGAGCTGGCTCGGCCGCGGCGCCCCGGCGGAGGCGGGTGCCTCGCCCGGCCCCCGCGCCTCCAGCTCCAGCGCGCGCACGATCCGGTGCCGGTCGCGCCGGTCGATCGCCGCCGCCGCGGCCGGCGCGCGCG